>NZ_JBEXYL010000098.1:0-28819 GCF_040630895.1 Streptomyces sp. NPDC005728 | reverse complement strand
GGATTTGAACCTGCGACCTCTGGGTTATGAGCCCAGCGAGCTACCGAGCTGCTCCACCCCGCGTCGGTGCACCCAGCTTACGTCATGCGCCGGGCAGGGATGACCTGGACAGGGGCCAGGCAGCAGGTGCGGGCGAGGCGTCTGCAGGGGACTCGAAGGCTGCCTCGGCAGCGCACCACCAGAACGCCACCAGGGCAGAGCCCCGCCTGCCAGGAGTGGGTACCTGCTGTCGCGGGTCCCGAGCAGACATCTCCGGGGCCTGGCGTATGGAGTCGCATGGCGCAGCGGCTCGCTCCGGCGAACGTGGTGGCCGGCCCGCAGACCGCTGTTCCGGCCGACACGGCGGCAGTCCTGCCCAATGGGCCGGGGCGACCGTGCACGCAGCTTTCCCCGCCCAGCAGGACCGTTCCGCCGATCCAGCCGGGCACGATGAGGACCAGGAGGTGGGGTTGCATCAGGCGCACGAACAGCACCTGTCGGAGCTCACCCTCGCAGCGCTCCGCTACGCCTACGACCCGACATTCCCGGACTCTGCGGGCGCGCGTGGCGCCGAATTCCTCTACCGCGTCGGCGTCGGTGACCTCAAGCGCTGGGCACACAACCGGCCCCACAACGCCGTGGACACCACGGACCTGACCTGACCGGCTCCGGAGCCACGAAGAGCCGGCCCGCCTCTGGGGCGGTGTCAGCCCTCTGAGGCAGTGTCACGGGCCAACGTGAGACTGCCGGTTCTCCCTGTTCAGCCTGTTGAGCCAGGAGCATCCGGGAGCACGCCCACATGTCGGCGTGCTGCGCATCGTCGCCGGAAGCAACCTGTGCGACAAGCGATGGCGGGACGAAGTGAGATGAACTTGCCTCCCGTGAGAGGGCGCATTTTTGGGGCCGCACGCCTGCTCGAGTGATGTGGCTGGTCAGCGATTGATGCAGTGCGTCCCACCCCAGTAGTGGGAGAAGCGGGCCGCTTGGTGCCCCTGTCAGACTCTGGTGTAGACGCGCATCAATTCCGTTGGTTGGCACGGAGTGGAGCGCCGGGATGACACGATGCCGTCTGCTCAGTACAGGGGCAACTGCACTGAACACAAGTCGCACTTGGGCCAGGAGCGCCACCCGGCGTCCTGTGGCATGTGCCGCTGGACGTCCCGAACAGACGGAGCACTCTTGTGTCCGAGCGTCACCTCGCGTGCGTTGCGCGCGCCGTTTCCACCACCAGGCGGCTCGGAGGCGGCGAAGCGGTTTCCCGGGCCGGCCTGCAGACCGAACGGCACGCGCCCCTTCAGGCGCGTGCCGTTTCGTGGCGGGTGCTGCTGGTGGGCGCCTATCCGGTCATGGAGGGGACGAAGGGTGTCAGGGCTGGGGCGAGCTGCATGCCGGGGGTGAGGCCGAGGGCGGTGAGGGCGTCGGGCAGGCCGCGTCCGGTGCGGGCTGCGTCCGGTGTGCCGGGGGCGGCGAGGGGTCGGCAGCTGGCGGTGATGATGTCGAAGAGGTGCTGTACCCGGCCGGGGCCGCGGGGCAGCAGCTGGCCGTGGAAGACCTCGTGATGGGCGAGGACGAGGGCGGCAAGGCCGGCGATGTGGGCCGAGGCCGTTGCGGTGCCGTCGGCGGCGGTGTAGCCGCCCTCTGGTGCGCAGGAGAGGACCGCTACGCCGGGGGCGGCTGCGTCGATGCCGGGGCCGTGGCAGCTGAACGGGGCGGCGAAGAGTCCTTCGGGGCTGAGCTGTGGTCCGGTGTGGGTGGCGTGGGAGGTGTCGGGCGGAGAGGTGCCGTAGGCACCCAGGGCGCCGACAGCGAACACGGTGGGCAGGCAGGCGGGGAAGGCGATCGGCCCGGCGGTGTCGCCTGTGGGGGCGATGCAGGCGATGCCCGCTGCGGTGGTGTCGGCGAGTTTGCGGGAGACCAGCGTTGAAGGGTACGGGGATGCGACCGCGATGTGCGCGATGTCCACTTCGCGTTCGATGCAGTGGTCGAGGGCGGCGATCAGGTCGCTGAAGTGGCCGTCGGGCAGCACCTGACAGACATCGAGCTCGGCGTCGACAGCGATCCCGACGGTCCCCTTGCCGGTGTCCGCACCGGCGATGATCCCGGCCGCGTGAGTACCGCTGCCAACCGCATCGTGTGCCCAGCCTTCAGCCGTGCGGCGTACGACATCGACCCCGGAGCGCACCCGCTGCTTCAGGTCAGGGTGGTCGATGCTGACGCCGGTACCGATGACTGCGATCTTGATGCCGAAGCCACGGAAGGTGGGGGGCAGCCGGTCCAGCCGCATGGCCTGCTGGCCCCAGCCGTAACTCTGGTGTTCCTCCAGCTTCGGATACACCTTCGCGAGCGGGGCGAGGGTGATCAGGTTCTCCCGCATTGCCGACAAGTCGGGGTGGTGGATCCAGCGGTCGGTGTAGCCGCCCCGGGGGCGGACGTACAGGGACTGGATGGACTGTTCGGTGTCGGTGGCCAGGGTGATGGTGACTGTTCCGTTGGCGGCGGTGATGCCCTGGGCCGGCCAGGTCGCCCCGATCAGGAACACGCCCGCGCCGGCCAGCGGTTCGCCCTCCGGGCCGCACACCCGCAACGCGATCTCCAACGGCTCCTGCAGCGGCGTGACCAGTCCTGGGTCGCGCAGCGGCAGCATCCCCAGAGTCGGTGTGGCGGCGGGGGCGGTGTCGGCCAGCGGCAGGTCGGGTTCGATGTGCACGTGCAGTGTCCGCATGGCCGGCAGCTGGGCCTCGGCGGCTTCGACGACCGCGATCTGAGGGCAGGACGGCTGCATACCGGCCGACTGCAGCTTCTCGGACGGCTGCAGTCGACGGATCACACTGACGTCGGGCATGCTCTCGAGCCGGTCGCACACCGCGTCCATGCTCAGTTCGGCAACTCCTGGCGGGAGCAGCTGCTGCGGCAGCGGTGTGATCATGTACCGCTGCCGGCGCGGCTGCACCGCGACTGGTGACGATGCGCCCTTCTTGCGTGGCGCCGCTTCTTTGTCCCCGGGTACCGCACCACCGCTGGCCCCTGCGCCCTCGGATTCGCTCTGGCGGTTGTTCCGCGGCTTGTTCCCGGGCCTGTCCTTGACAACCATCACGCCTGCCTTCACCACGCCTGTGTCGTTCTCTGGGCTTCTACTCCCGATGACGGGCGGCTCCCGCCATTCATGGTGATGCGGTGTGCCCAGGAATGGCTCCTGAGCACACCGCATCGCGCGCCGCCGGCAATCAGCCGATACCGAAGGGCTGACCCATCTGGCCGGAACCGAAGCCGGGCTGCTGGTACTGCTGCTGGTACGGCTGACCGAACGACTGCTGGCCGAACCCGCTGCCCCACTGCTGCTGGCCTTGCTGACCCTGCTGGCTCTGCTGCACCAGGGCCAGGATCGCGGTCGGCAGCGCCTGCTGCACGGACTGCTCCACAGCGCTGCGCACGCCCTGGATCAGCGTGGTGTGCAGCGCGACAGCCAGGTAGGGGTGTGCGTGGTGAGCCAGGCCCTGCTGCTGCAGCTGCTGCTGGACCTGCTGGATCTGCTGCAACGTCTGCTGCATGCGCTGCGCGATCTGCTGGCTCGCCTGCTGGCAGGCCTGCTGGATCGTCTGCTGGACCACCTGTCCGAGCTGCTGCTGCGGCCCAGCCATCTGCTGGCCGAACTGCTGCAACGGCTGGGTACCGGTCATCACCGACATGAAAGCTCCACTTCGACGGCAGGGGGGAAGACGACATAAGGGATTATGTCGGCTTATCGAATGATATCGACGGATTGACGCTAAGACGCCATCCCCGTGACCGCAATCGGGCCGAGCCGTCCCGGAAGAGGAGTCCCCCGATCGGGCCCGGCGGCGACTGGTGAGCGGCACGCCGATATGGAGCGGCAGGTTCCCCAGCTCAGCTGCCCGACACGCCCGACAGCATCACCGAGAGTCACACAGTGATTGCGTAGATTGGGGCCTGCGGCCGTACCGCGCTGTGAGTGCGTGGCAGGGCGCGCCCCGGATGGCCGTCGCTCCCGCGGTCTTCGAGGCGGATGGGATATGGGGTAATTGGCAGCCCGACGGTTTCTGGTTCCGTTAGTTCAGGTTCGAGTCCTGGTATCCCAGCCAACGCGGATGCCGCACATCACGGCAGGCATCGAGTCAAAAGGGGCTGCTGTTCGGCTGTCCAGCCATGACGGCGAGGCGCGCCTGACTCAGCCGTGCTCGACGGCGGATGCTGTCGGCACTGAGGGATAGCAGGTGGCACGGCGTGTCAACGCTCCCTGAGCTGCGAGAGCTGCGTCGGCAAATGACGCTGGAGAGGGCGTTAGTCGGTGTGTTGGGTGGGGCGGCCCCGAACGCCCGGACATCAGGACGTCGAAGAGAGTGAGCACCTCCAGGTTGTCGAAGGTGTTGTTTTTGGCCGGCACTCTTGATGTCCCGTGAGCACGCGCTGCCGGTCTGCCGGAGCGCGCAGCGCCGTTCGGTGTCGGCCTTGCGGCCGTCGGCCGCGGCGGTGTTCATGCTGGCCTCCAGGGGAGGACGCCGGGCAGCGGATGTCCCACGCGGGCATGCCGAGCATCACGGTCCGACCCCGGCGGACTATCGAGACAGCCTGCTCGATCTGCGTCCGGTCCTCGGCGCTCAGGTCGTCGAGATCGGCCCTGACGCGGTTGATGGGCCGACGGACTCTTCGGAACTCCTCCTCGGAGGGTGGCCTCATTGCGGGCCCAGTCGTTGGCTGCGAAGGCTGACATCAGCTTCTCCCGGCCGCGCAGCAGTTCAGCGAGATATGCCTCGAGGTCGCGGAGGACTTCATGGCCGCTTGGTGGATGCTGTCGGGGGTGACATAGCCGCCGTCGACGACGTGCTCGAGGGGGTGAAAGCCCTGACGGGTCAACTGTTTGCGGATGTCGTCCAGGGCATCGATGTCCCGCTGCGGTGCCGGGCGGGTGACGACCTGGACGATGACGTTGGGACTCGTCTCGTCGCAGGTCTCGGTCTGGTGGTCGCGACAGCCGATTCAGTCGCGCTGGCCGACGGCTGTGACTTTGTAATCGCGGTCGGTCACGTCGATCCCCGCCGGGGCTGTGGTGCGGGTGAACGTGGCCGAGTACAGCTGCAGGGAGGTCTGTCCGCTGACGGCGATGTCCCGGGCGGAGTCGCCGGTGAAGTCACCAACGGCGATGTCGGCACTGAACATACGGGAGGAATACGAGGGTCCCGAGGGCAGGGCGAGGCGTTGCGGAACGGGGAGGCGCCGCCCCACAGCGCTGTCACCGAGCCGGCCAGCGACGTGCCGGCGGTGCTGTCTCCTTCGCTGCCGACCAACAGGTCGGCGTACCCGTCGCGGTTCACATCGCCGCTCGCGATGCTGCTCCCGAGGTGCCCGCGTGATGCTCATCCGGGCAGGTCAGAACCCGGCTGGTGTCGAGGGCGTAAGATCCGCTGAGGCGCTGCCTCAGCGAGCAGCCTGAGCCAGGAATCTCCTCTCCTCCCCTCAGGCAGGAGAGCAGTCAAACTCGAAGAACCTGTGCGGCCGTTGTCACGTCACGGGCCTGGTTGAGCAGCATTGCCGATCGCGTCGTAAACCTCGTCGCCTACCATGGCAGAGGGCCCGCCTCGTCGAAGTAGCCGCCGGTCGGGCCGTCCGGCCCCAGCTGAGCCATCCGAACGATAATCTCGGTGCCCTGCTCGACGGTCTGCGTGCCCTCGTGCCGGTTCAGGTCCGTCGCGGTGTAGCCAGGCTCCACGGCGTTGATCCGCATCCGTGGGAACGCCTTGGCGAACTGCACGGTGAGCATGTTGACCGCGGTCTTGGAGGTCGGGTAGGCGACCCCCGGGTACCCCTTGCCGGCCTGGGTCAGCGAGGCCAGGCTGCTGCTGACGTTGACCACGACCGGGGCGGCGGAGCGTTCCAGCAGTGGCAGGAAGGCGTGGGTCACCCGGACCAGCCCGAAGACGTTGGTCTCGAACACCTCCCGCATCACGTCGGCGGTCAGCTCCGCGGCGCCGATGATGTCGCCGCCCGGTGAACGCACCTCGATTCCGGCGTTGTTGACCAAGACGTCCAGGTTGCCGTCGGCCTCAATGGTGGCCACCGCGGCGGCGACCGACGCATCGTCGGTGACATCGAGTTGCACGAACCGGGCGCCGAGCTCGGCTGCGGCCGCCGTGCCCCGCTCGATGTTGCGCGCTCCCAGGTAGACGGTGTGGCCCGCGGCGGTCAGGCGGCGGGCGGTCTCGTGGCCGAGGCCTTTGTTGGCCCCGGTGATTAATGTTGTCGTCATGGGGCACAGCTTCCCTCCGGGATGATGAGATCGGCCAATGGTTTACGAGCGGTACGAGGCGGGCGAGCGGTTCACACGCGGCGAGAGGACCACGGTGATCACGAGGGCTCTGCGGGTGAGCGAGCGGTCGGTGGAACGCCGGCGGCGTGCCTGGAAGGAGGGCGGGATGGCTGGGCTCGCCTCGGCCGGCCGCCGAAACTGCCCAAGCTGTCCGGCGACCAGCTCGCCGAGCCAAAGAAGGAGTTGGCCCTCGGACCCGCCGAGCACGGCTGGGAAGACCAGCGGTGGGCCCTGGCCCGGATCAGAGCACTGATCGCCTGAAAGTTCCGGATCGACTCTCGATGGCGGCGGTGTGGCGGCTCCTGCACCGGCACGGCTGGTCCTGGCAGTGTCCCGCCCGTCGGGCTCGCGGAAACGGGGTACCAGGCCGACGCGGCCGGCCCGGGCTGCGGTCGGAAGGAAGTCACAAGCCGAGAACGTCACACCGTCCTGAGTTCGGGGGCTCTCAGAAGCAGCACGATGGGGTCGCCGTGACGATGCCGCTGGCGGTCCCTCGGCTTCTGACCAGCCAGCACCGACGTCACATACGCCGGGGACCCACGCACGGCCAACGCCGGCCATGCGTCATCCGCCGTGGCCAGTGTCCTTCCGCTGCCTCGCTCATCCAGACCAGTTGCCGGCGCGGTAGGCGGTGGCAACGAATCGCCGAGGGCGTCATCGTCGCAGGCGGCGTCGGCCACGCGGCAGTAGCCCAGGCCACCTGACCGTGCACGCTGACTAAGAACGTGACCGGTGACGCCCTGCAGTGGAGGCGATCAGATGGTCGACGACATCGGCAAGGCTGGTGCGGCGCAGGTAGGCCGCGCGCTGGCGGTCGGCGCCGTTGCCGTCGGCGCGCAGGCGTGACCATCCGGCCTGCACCAGATCCAGGTCGCCCAGCTGGTCCAACGCAGGGCGAATCCAGGTCAGGAGGCGCTCGACCATGGTGTTCGCGGGGACCAGCCCGCTGGTGGGCAGGTCGATGCTTGCCCCGGCCAGACCGTCGCGGGCGGCGCGCCAGCAGGCCGCGCGCAGAATCTCGGGCCGCGGACGCGGTGCCGGCTCGCCGGCGTCGATCGCCGTGAGCGCGGTCGCCACCATGGCTCTCACGAGTGCCGCGAGCAGGAGCGTCTCGTCGGCGGTGGCGGCGGCGTCGGCCACCCGGATCTCCAGGGTCGGCACATGGCTGGAGGGCCTGAGGTCCCAGTACAGGCCGCCTCGGTCCATGACGGCGCCGGTCTCGATGAGGCCGCCGACGAGGTCCTCGAAGTGCCCGGGAGATTCGAAATACGGTGGCGGGCCCGCCACCGGCCAGCGCGCCAGGGCCATGGTGCGCCAGCTGGCGTAGCCGGTGTCCCGCCCCGCCCAGTAGGGCGAATTGGCCGACAGGGCGATGAGTACCGGGATCCAGACGCGCAAGTGGTTGCTGATCCCGAGTGCCAGGGCCAAGTCGGGAACGCCGATGTGAATGTGGCAGGCACAGGCCGTCTGCTCATCGTCCAGGGCGCGGAAGGTCGCAAGGCTGCGGGCATACCGTGGGCTCTGCGAGATGGCGGGGGCAGCCGACCGTCCGAGCACTGGCGCCCCGCTTGACATGATTCTCAGACCGTGGCGCCCTGCCGCAGTCGCGACGACGGCACGCATCGACCGGATCTGCTCGCCGAGGTCGCCCATGGCGGTGTGCGGTTCGCTTCGGGCCTCGACCTGATAGCAGGTCAGTTCCGGACCCACGCGGTCACCCAGCCCCAGGGAGGAGGCCTGCGCCACCACTTTGTGACCCTGTGGACTCACCTCCCGGGTCAGCGGATCCACCAGAAGGTACTCCTCCTCCACACCAACAGTCAGCAGCTCCGGCTCCGCCGCGGCAGTACGGCGCCGACCTCGGTGGTTGAAGAGACGCTCTTCCGCGTCTGTGCGGCCATCGGCTTCACTGTCCACGTGACCAAGATGTCACGGAAAGTAGTCCGCATGCAGCGCCAAATGGAGACAGGAGCGAGCTGCCGGCTCCTGTGACTGGTCCAGCGACATCCCCTGACCGCTGCCAGACACGGCCATGCGTCCGTTCACGGCGACTCAGCGCGCTGGACATGGCCCGCTCCGGGCTGATTGGCACTGCGACCCGGGCCGGCCATGTCCCCACGGCGTGAGCATGGGCCCCGCACCACTGTCGACACAGAGCACCCTGCACCTCCACCTCGTCCACCGCGAGGTCGCCGACCCCCGCCTACGTGCTCATACAGAAAGTCGTCCAACAGCTCACTTCGCGATACCCATCTTCTGCGCGAGCTTCCGTCCCATTGAGTGGTGCTCCCGAAGCGTGGGCAGGGCGTTTTGGGCGGCGTTCTTCAGTGAGGGGTCTTCGCCGTCGACAACCTCGGTCTCGTACGCGGCGATGCCGCGCTCGAGAAGTTCCAGGCCGAATGTGGACACGTAGGCGTGGTCGAACTCGGTGCCCGACAGGGGCCGAAGCGAGTTCAGAAGTTCGCTGTGGTGGTTGGCCTTCGGGACCGTCACCCTGTGTGGTGCGACGGCCTTCAGCTGCATGAAGAGCCGGATGGAGTCGGTGATCACGCGTTTGGCGAAGGCCTGCACGTCCTCGTCGTCCGTGTTCTGCTTGGCCAATTTCGCCGCGTCGATCTGGATGCTGTGCAGTGCCGTCGTGTTGTGGACGAAGTCCTGGTCGGCAGACGGTAGTGGGTTGGCCGCGGTGGTCACATATGCTCCCTGTTCTTTGATGCGCCGTACTGAGCCGGGCGGCGGTGCGGCATTCGTGGCTTCATCGGCATCGGTGTCCAGTGGGGCCGAGCACCGATGCGGATGCTTGTACAGCGGTGGAGTGCCAGACCTGAGGTGGAGTCGTTGATGCGCCTGGTGCTGACATCTGATCTTGCGTCATACCACCACGGCCCGAACTCCTGGGTGCGAGGATGCACACGACCGAGGGATTCACCGGGAGCAGGGCAGCCGTATGTCGGAGCAGTGCGGTGACCACGAGGGCAATGGATGCGGCAAGCGTGAGGAGGCCGATCGGTATGACCGTCCGACGGCAGTGTTCGTCCCCGTCTGGCCCACGCGCGCACGGCCGCGGCCTGAGCACGCCGGTCCTGCGGTGATCTTCTCACCGGAGTAAGCCCGCCGGACATGGCACCCGCCTCTCCTCGCAGCCGCCACCCACGGGTGATGACCTCGGCTGCCGTCCACGCTAGGCGATGCGCGCGGAGCGTGCATGTGTGCATACGGCAGCTACCTTGGTATCGGCCGGGACGCCCTGTCTTCGGCAGTGACCTCGGACGGATACCTCCGCTGCAGCTCTTGGCCCACCAGTGGTCCGGCTTGACGCACGGTGGCTGTTTCCCCCGTCCGGACCTTCCCGCATCGCGCGCGCAGAGCCGCGCTTCTAGGGCCTGTGTGATGCGGATCAAGTCCAGCCTGGGTCGATGGCGTACGGGATGAAAGCACCCCACGCACGCCCATACGGACCCGCAGTCGGAAACGGAGCCTCCTCCGTCCCGGTGTCAGCCGATCCCCGCCGGAGGCATCGTTCTGACCGGGGCCTTGCTCTTCCAGGTCTCGACTCAGGGCCATAGCTGGCTGGCGCCGTAGACACAGAGGGACCCAAGGGGCCAGCCCGCGCCGTGCGCGGCCCTTGAGCACAATCAAATGCGCACCCCAGTGCAGGGGGGCCGTGCACCGCTTCTACACCTTCAGCGCTGATGCTTCCTGAACGCCCGATACTCCTGCCAGAGGATCTTCAGAGTCGTTGAAGCGGCTGGGCTCGCCCCGCTCTTGAGGACAGAGCCGCCGGCGGCCTTCACGGCCTGAAGGCGCAATTTCTGGACGGCCATCAGGGCGCGCAGGAACGAGCGATACTGCGGCTCCACGAGTGCGGGCAGCTCCCGTGCCTGCGAGAACACTTGATCAGCAAGAGCCGCTTGGGCGTTCACCACCCTCTCCATCGCCGGCACGCACGCCTCGGGCCGTTCACGAAGATCCTTAACGTCCAGACCATGACGCAGTAGCTCGTCCCGGGGAATGCCGATGTGCCCTTGCGTCAGGTCCTCGGGCAAGTCGGCCAGGAAGTCGGTGCGCTGCATCGCCTCGATGAGTTGGCGGCACCCCCTCTCGAACGCCTCGTACTGTTCAGCCCCTGGGAGCGGGCCGATGATGCACGCCGTGAGCATCAGGGCCGGCATCGAGTAGCAGTCCACGTAAGTCTGCAACTCGGCCTCGCTCTCGAAACCGCGCCAGGCGGCCTCGACGGGCGTTCCGTCCAGGAAGTCGCGCACGCGCACGGCCATCTGCGGATGGCGCCGCACTGTGTCGTCCAGGGCCCGGAGTGTGTCGTGCTCGGTTTTCGCGCCGCCCAGGACCGCCCTCACCTCACTGTTCCAGGAGCGAAGAGCCTCGTGCCGAGCACTGGGGTCTCCGAGGTCAATTCGGCGGTCCGTTTCGTGCATGAAGGCAACTGCGGCCAGGACGTACGGGCGAAGTGCGGCCGGAAGCAGTAGGCGAGCCGCAAGGTACTCCTCACGGCGGTACCTCCGTACGAGCTTGCGCTGGACGTCGTAGTCCCGCCGCATGCCCTGATCGCTGACACCAGCCTGAGTCAGGGCGGCGGACCATCGGGACACTGAACGATCTCCTCGTGTGGTGGCTAGTTCCTGGCCCATGCGGCGACAGTTAGCGGTCAGGTGCACGGGCCGTGCGCATCAGGCTAGGGATGACCGCATTGCCCCCACTGACCAGGGCTGTTGTCTCCTAGAGGTGCAGGATGTTCTGGGTCTCGGGACGGCAGTGAGTCCAGGCAGGTCGCCTTCTCTGGGCGCGGAGGAGGTGACCTGCGTCGAGCGACCTACCTTTGATCTTGACCAGTGCTCTGGCGTTCACGCCGGGGGTGAAGGGCGTCTCAGAACTGCTCTGACGCGCACGTGAGCATGGATCAGCACTGTTCACCTCGGCTCACGGGGCGCTTCTGATGCTCAATGTACTGCTTCACGACGGGCGGCGTTCTAGCTTTCATCGTCGGTGGGCGCGTCTGTGTGGTCTGGGCGGAGCGCGGTGGGCCCATGGGGTCCGTGCGGTGGCGGCCGTGACGCTGGCCGCGGGGACAGTGGTGTACGCAGCAGGGGAAACCGGCGCGGGAACAGGTCCCTCGGCGGCAGTGCGGACGGCTGAGCGCGAGCCGTGACACCGGAGTGTGATCCCACGGCGGCGACGTTCGACCTCGCACGCCCGCGACTTGGGCCCCGGAATCGGTACGGAACATGCCGATACAGGCCGCGCGGAAATCGCGTGGCCTGCATCTATTAGCCGGGCAGAGGTCAATTCACCCCCGTGATGAATTCAGTTCCATCCCGGAGGGGGATTGAATCCGCGAAGGATCGTGAGTCGGCACGGCCTTCCCGGGGCACCGGCCCGCTCGTCCACTAAAGGATTTCGATGTCCTTGACCAGTGGGGGGCGGCTCGGGAAAGTGATGTCGGTCCACCGATTGATGCGCACCGAGTCACCGTTGGCGTCGTAGTAGATGAGATCGTTGTTGCCCGTCGAAATGCGGTCGACCCACCAGCTGCCGAAGGAGGTCCGGCCCTTGTTGGCGTAGCAGTCCACGCTGGTGCGATTGTCTAAGTGCGACCAGATCTTGAGGAAGTTCTCCCCGCCGCGGCACTCGACGTGGTCGATGGCGAAGGCGTTGCCCGTGGGCATGGCCACCGTGATCGCCGCGGTGGCGGCGAACGCCACGACCACGGAACGGGCAGCCCTTTTCGTCCTTGAGATCACACGTTCTCCTTCATTCGATGCTCGAACGGGAAGGCCACGTCACGGCCGGATAGATGAAGACTTGTCGAAAACGTATCCACCTGCCTCCGTGCGGCCCTTCTGTCGTATTGTCTCTCACGCTTGCCCCACGAAGATCCCGTAAGGCGGCTGTACATGGCAATCATTCGCGGCTCCCTGGACCGGAATGCGCCCCTAAATGTCTAGATCGAGACTACGTAGGGAGGGTTCGCACGTTTCAATCTCGTAGTAGCCGTGAGCCATTCCCGGTTTCGGTGCGTTCCGTTCGGGTGCGGCGTACGGCGTGGATCGGATTGCCGATGCGAGGGGTGGAGTACGGGGCCCGCGGAGGATGTGCCGGGCTTCGGGCAGCGGCCGGGTCGGCATTCAACACCCTGTCCAGAACACGGAGTTGGGCCGGGTCGAGCTTGCAGCGGGCGCCGCTGGGACCCTTGGGGGCCAGGGCCTGCCGACCCCCTGAAGTCAACGCCCGCCGCCAGCGGTTCGCCGACATCCAGGTCACCCTGAACCGTCGGGCCACCTCCCGGTCACCGGCCCCGGCGATCAGGTCGGCCGCCGCGAGCCGGACTTGCTCGCGCCGAGTCCGTTCCTCGGCCCTCAGTCCACCGCCATCGGGGTACCTCATCCTCCCGGCATGGCGCAGCCCCTCCGGGCAAGCATCGGGGCACCGACGCGCAACGGTGATCAGGACTCATGCGACTGCCCGCGAAGATCGTTTTTCGTGCTGGTCCCAGAATGTGATCCACGAGGTCTGGCATCCCGGCAGGTTGGCGCAGGGTCAGAGGTCACTCGTGTACGCCCGCCAGCTCCACCGCTCTGCGGCGCAGGGAGAGGCCGGCCGGAGCGACCGCCGAGATCACGGCGAGCACCGCGCAGGCGCCCATGGCCGCCGCGAGCGTCGCCCACGGGATCTTGATGGGTGTCCACACCGAGAGCAGGCCCAGCGCGCTCCACATGCCCATCAGGTTGAGCCCGGCGACCAGCGCTCCCAGCAGTCCGCCGACCGTGACCACCATCAGCGCCTCGGCGCCCACCAGCCGCAGCACCTGCCACCTGGTGGCGCCGGCCAGCCGCAGCACAGCCAGGTCGCGTACCCGGTCGGACGTCGCCATGACCATCGTGTTGGCTAGCGAGATGCCGGTGTAGAGGAGGGCGATCCCGAGGACCAGGAAGAAGCCCATCCGGGTTGTCCGGTTGGTCTCGGGGTACGTCGCCCGCACCCAGGCGTCCCTGGTGAGGACCTCCCCGCTCGACGCCCGCACCGCTTCCCGCAGACCGGCGGCCACGGTGGCCGTGTCGGCACCGTCGTCGAGGCGTACGTCGACCCGGTCGACGGGCGCCGCGGGGGCGTTGCGCGGGGTGACGTAGACGCCGTTGTTGCCGGTGCCGATGGTCATGACCGCGGCGATTTTCAGGGACTTCCTCGTGCCGTCGCCGAGCCACACGTCCACGCGCTCACCCACGGTGTGCTTCTCCCACTCCTCGTTGACGATGATCGAGTCGTCGTCCAGGTCGCTCACCTTTCCCGCGGCGAGCGGGAGATGTGCCGTTGCCGCGAGCGCCTCCGGATCGTCGGCCCTGGCATCGGACCTGATGAGCGCCAGGCTCTCCTCCAGGACGTACACGGCGCTCGACGAGCTCGCGGAGACCTCGGTGCCGGACACGGCCCGAAGCCGCTTCAGCGTCGCCTCGTCGAAGCCGGCATCGTCCGCCGGAGTGACCACGAAGTCGGCGGCCGTCTGCTCGCGCACCTCGGTGGCCCTGGCCTCGTTCAGGGTGGCGGTGGCGCCCAGCAGCGAGCCCGCCAGCGCGACCGTGACCAGCACGGGCGCCGCGACGGCGGCGGTGCGGCGCACCCCGGCGGCGGCGTTCTCCCGCACCAGCATCCCGCCGGCGCCGGGCAGTTGGGCCGGTAGCCAGGCGATCAGCCTGGTCAGTGGCCGCACCAGCACCGGCGCGAGCAGCGCGACCGCGGTGATCAGCAGCATGGGCCGACTCACATAGGTCTTGCGTTGCAGCAGGTCGCCCGGGTTCGTCACCAGGGCCAGGGCCAGCGTCGCCGCGGCGGTGATCAGCAAGGCCGCGCCGAACAGCCAGCGGCCCCATGTCATTGTCCGGGTGTCCACGGACGCCTCGCGTAGTGCCTCGGTGGGACCGGTGCGCCCCGCCCGCCAGGACGCGGCCAGCACGCCGCACAGGGCCACGAACAGGCCCGTCCAGAACGCCATGTGGTAGGGCCAGGTGTAGTCGCCGATGGTGAACCAGCTGGGCGCAAGGCTCTCGTCGACCGCCCACTTGGCGAGCTTCGGAGCCCCGTATGAACCGAGCACACAGCCGGCGGCCGAGGCGAGTACACCCACCGCAAGCGCCTCGTAGACGACCATGCGGCGGATTTGCCCCGGAGCCGCCCCGGCGGTGCGCAGCAGCCCGAACTCGCGGCGCCGCTGGGCCACCGCGAACGCGAAGGTCGAGGCCACCACGAACACCGACACGAACCCGGTGACGCCGCCGGCCGTGCCGAACATGGCGGTCATCGCGGTGAGGGCCTCGCTGTCCCGGTCGGGGTCGGCGTCGGCGTACCGGCGCGCGTCCCCGGTGAGGACCTGGACGCCCTCGCTGCCATGCAGCGCCTTGCGTACGGCCGCCGCATCGGCGTCGACCACGAGCCGGAGGCTGCGCGGCGACAGTTCGGCGGCGCGGGTGTCGGTGTAGAACACGGCGTTCTCGAAGCCGAGCCCGGCCACGGTGCCGACGACGCGCACGGTGCCGCCGTCGGTCCGCACCCGGGTGCCCGGACGGGCCCAGGCACCGCTGACAACGACCTCGTCCGCGGCCTCGGGCGCGCGTCCCGCGTCGAGCTTGTACGGCGCGAAGGCTGCGGTGGACCAGGGGTGGCCCACCAGATCGGCGGGCCCTCCCTCGGTCCGCACCGGGAACGACCGGTCCTCGACGACGGTCCCGAGGTCGCGCAGCTTCGCGACCGCGGCCTCGGGCACGGCACGCGGCTGCGCGAGCTTCTGGGTGCGGTCGCCGATCGAGGTGGGCACCTCGAGGGTGTCCTGGCCCTTGACGACGACCGGTACGGCGGCGAACCGCTCCGGCCCCCGGTCGGGCGCGTCCACCGAGGACGCCAGGGCCAGCCCCATGACGGCAATCAGTGCCACGCCCACGGAGAGGGCGACGAAGCTGCCGACGAAGGTGATCCAGCGGGTGCGCAGGGTAGACAGCGTAGTGCTCAGCACGGCGCCGCCTCGAACTTGGTCATGCGCGCCGCGATGTCCTCGGCGGAGGCGCCGATCAGCTCGCCGTTGACACGGCCGTCGACGAGGAAGACGACGCGGTCGGCATAGGAGGCGGCGACGGGGTCGTGGGTGACGATGATGATCGTCTGGCCGTCCCGGTCGACCACGCCGCGCAGCAGGGTCAGCACCTGGCGGCCGGTCTGCGAGTCGAGCGCGCCGGTCGGCTCATCGCCGAACAGCACTTCGGGCCGGGTGATCAGGGCGCGGGCCAGGGCGACCCGCTGCTGCTGGCCGCCGGACATCTCCGTCGGCCGGTGCCGCGCCCGGTCACCGAGTCCCACCTGTTGGAGCACCTCGCGCACCTGTGCCTTCTTCGGGCGGCGGCCCGCCAGTCGCAGCGGCAGGGCCACGTTCTGCTCGGCGGTCAGCGAGGGCAGCAGGTTGAACGCCTGGAACACAAAGCCGATGCGCTCGCGGCGCAGCCGGGTCAGCTTGGTCTCGCCCAGCCCGGTCAGCTCCGTGTCGCCCACGATGACCGAACCCGACGTGGGCCGGTCCAGGCCCGCGGCGCACTGCAGCAGGGTCGACTTGCCGGACCCGGACGGGCCCATCACGGCGGTGAACGTCCCCCTCGGGAAGGCGAGTGATACCTGGTCGAGGGCGGTGACGGACGTGCCGCCCGAGCCGTACCGCCGGGTTACGGAGCGCAATCGGATTGCATCGTTGGTCATGTCTCCCCCCACCGGCACCTGCTCCCTCTCGTTGGTGCCTCCACGAAACCGCAGAAGCCCCTCGTGACGCAGTACGGCCAGAACGAGATCTGGGGTAGGGCCAGGCCTACCCCAGATACGGACTCTGGACCGATGGCACCGACCGATGAGGCCACTTACGGTCATGCACATGCACCCTCGGAATGTGTGGCAGGCCATGTCCCGGCCGGGTTTCCTGCTGTCGGCCTGGCCCTGGCGCTCCGCCGCGTATCTGCTCACCGGCGCGGTGACCGGCGTCGCCGCCCTGGTGGGGATCGTGACGGTGGCAGCGGTCTGCGGTGCGCTCGCCATCGTCTTGGTGGGGCTGCCGCTGCTCGTCGTGGTCGCCCTCAGCGGGATCCCGGTGGCCTGGGTGGAGCGGCGCAGGCTGCGCATGATCGACCACAACCCGGTGTCCGGCCGGCACCAGGTGCCGACCGCGCCGGGACTGTGGGCCTGGCTGACCACCCGGCTGCGTGAACAGGCGACCTGGCGGGAGCTCGGGTATGCGCTGCTCTTCGCCGGGCTGTTGTGGCCGGTCGACGCCCTGGCGATCACGGCCGCCCTGCTGTTCCCGCTGTCCATGGTCGCCACCCCGCTGCTGATGACCACGGTTGGTGACGGCCACGAGGCGAAGGTGCTCAAGCAGTGGACGGTCACCACATGGCCGACCGCTTTCGGCGTCGCCGTACTGGGTCTCCTCCTGATGGGCCTGGGCGCTTACCTGCTCGGCGCCACGGCGGGCGCCCGCGCCGAGCTGGCCCGGCTGCTGATCGCCTCCCGCGAGGGAGAGCTCGGCGCCAAGGTCGCCGAACTGGCCCGCTCCCGCGTCCGATTGGTGGATGCCTTCGAGGCCGAGCGGCGCCGTATCGAGCGCGATCTGCACGACGGCGCCCAACAGCGCCTCGTGGCCCTGACGATGGCCCTCGGGCTGGCCCGCCTCGATGCCCCGCCCGGCCCGCTCGCCGACCAGCTCACCAAGGCACATGAGGATGCGGGCAAGGCGCTCGCGGAACTGCGCGAGCTCATCCACGGCATCCACCCCAAGGTGCTCACGGACTACGGCCTTCAAGCCGCGGTCGCCGACGCCGCCGACCGCTGCGTGGTCCCCGTCGACGTCGACCTCGAACTGCCCGGCCGGCCAACCCAGGCGGTCGAGTCCGCGGCGTACTTCGTGGTCTGCGAGGCGCTGGCCAACGTAGCCAAACATAGTGGGGCCGACCGCGCGCAGGTGAGCGGCGGTCATCGTGACGGACGCCTGTTCCTTGATGTGCGCGACGACGGCTGCGGCGGCGCGGACCCCTCGGCGGGCAGCGGCCTCACCGGTCTCGCGGACCGAGTGTCGGTCCTGGATGGCAGACTTGCCCTGACCAGTCCGCCCGGTGGACCGACTCTGTTGCGTGTGGAGTTTCCTTGCGAGTTGACCAAGGCGGCCGATCGCTCCGTGTAGTGCTGGCCGAAGACAGCGTGCTGCTGCGGGAAGGGCTCATCGGCCTGCTCAGCCGCTGCGGCCACGAGGTGGTGTCGGCCGTCGGGGACGCGCAGGCCCTGATCACCGCGGTTGAGGAGCATGCCCCCGACATCGTGGTGACGGACGTACGCATGCCGCCTGGTTTCCAGGACGAAGGCCTGCACGCGGCAGTGCAGCTGCGCGAGAAGCGCCCCACGCTCCCGGTCCTGGTCCTCAGTCAGTATGTGCAACGGACGTACGCCTCCGAACTCCTGGACTCCGGCGACGGATCAGGCGTCGGCTATCTGCTCAAGGACCGGGTCGGCCAGGTTGAGGAGTTCGTGGAAGCGCTGCACAAGGTGGCGGACGGCGGGACAGTGGTCGACCCCGAGGTGGTGCGCCAGTTGCTGCGCCGCCGCCGCGATCCGCTGGCGCAACTCACCCCGCGCGAACGCGAGGTGCTGGCACTGATCGCCGAGGGCAAGTCCAACGGCGCGATCGCCAAGGAGCTGGTGGTTTCCGAAGCCGCGATCGGCAAGCACATCGGCAGCATCCTCACCAAGCTGGACCTGCCTCCGACGGACAAGACCCACCGCAGGGTCCTCGCCGTCCTCACTTACCTGCGGGCCTGACCCTGACTGGGCGCACCCGGCCACCGCACGGCCTTCATTGCCGCCTGCATGCCATGTCTGCTGATGGATGACGCGGAATGCCTGGCCGGGCAGGCACGTCTTCTCCCGCTTCTCACGTGAGAAGCGGCGGGCCCGCCCGAGTAAGGAGACTTCTGCACGGGGCCACAAGGGGGGGTGGTGGGCCGTGTAACTCTGCAGATCAGCGAATTCCGTCGGTTGCACCCGCGAATGGCATTCCGCCACCTGGCGAGCCGCACAACCCGGCAGCCCTGCACACCAGTGACCAGGCACGCTTGGACGTCTGCGGGCTTCAGAGGAAGAGCAGCGGGACACGCTTCTCGACGCAGAGCCACAAGACGCCGGCCAGTTGGCGGGCATCATCGATGTCCTGTTGGAGGAGCGGGTCGTTGCTCTCCTGCGCCCACTCATCGGCGATCGCCTCCAACCGGGGCAGGATAACCGCGCAGTCGGCAGGCGTGAGGTCGTCACCGCCGTCATCAGGATGATCGAGCAGTGGCTTCAGCACGGTGGACACCTCGCTCCATGGCCGATCGCCGCCGAAGCCCGACATCTCGGAGAGCGTGAACCCCTCGGCCCGGGCCAGACGCCGCCGAAACGTGGCAAAGCACCTGTAGGACCAGGAGACATCCGGACTGTTGTTGTCCCCATCGCCTGGGAAGAGAACCAGCCCCATGCGCCCCCTGTCCTGCATGCTACGTACAGAGGATCGACGGGATCAGCCCGCCTCGGCAACTGAGATAATCTTCGAGTGGCGTCGATGGCACTTCCACTGCCCGCCCCGCCCGATACTCGTCGGCAGATACGACGCCAGCCGAGCCCACTCATCATGGAGTAAGTCACCCTGGGGCTGGTGTGCGGCGGGAACAGCCGATCCGGCCGGCGCTGTTGCACTGTTGCACCGGTCGAGGGACCGGCGCCGCGCGGGTGGGGAGCAGAGAGACCAAAAGATCGTCCGCCTCGACGCGATCCTGGGCCCCCGGGTCCGCGGTACGCCCGGTCACCCGAAATCGGGGCGGCCACTTGCCCGCCTGCCGCAGACTCGGACCAAGGCTTTTTTCACACAGGAGGACTGTTTCATGAATGACCGACCCTTGACGCTCATGGCGGTGCACGCCCACCCCGACGATGAGGCCACCGGAACGGGAGGTGTCCTCGCGCGATACGCGGCGGAGGGCATCCGCACGGTCCTCGTGACGTGCACCGACGGCAGCTGCGGTGACGGACCGGGGGGTGTCAAGCCGGGCGATCCCGGGCACGATCCGGCGGCCGTCGCCTTGATGCGGCGTCAGGAACTCGAGGCAAGCTGTGACCTCCTGAAGGTCAGTCATCTGGAGATGCTGGACTATGCCGACTCCGGGATGATGGGCTGGCCGACCAACGACGCCCCCGGATCCTTCTGGCGGACCCCCGTGGAGGAGGGCGCTGCCCGACTCGCGGAACTCATGCGGCGCCACCAACCCGATGTGGTCGTCACCTACGACGAGAACGGCTTCTACGGCCACCCCGACCACATCCAGGCCAACCGCATCACGATGGCGGCGCTGGCGATGACCGTGCTGACACCGAAGGTGTACTGGACGACGGCGCCCCGCTCGATGATGCAGCGGTTCGGGGAGACCATGCGCGAGTTCGGTGCGGACGGGCAGGAGCCGGATCCCGCCGAGGCCGCCGCGATAGCCGAGATCGGACTCCCCGACGAGGAGATCACCACCTGGGTGGACACCACCGCGTTCGGTGGTCAGAAGTTCGATGCACTGGCCGCGCACGCCAGCCAGGGCGAGAACATCTTCTTCCTCAAGATGGGCCAGAAAAGGTTCACCGAGTTGATGGGCGTCGAGACCTTCGTACGTGTCCAGGACACCACCGGTGCGGCCGTGCCCGAGAACGACCTCTTCGCCGGACTGCGCTGATCCGCCCGCCTTCCCGGGGCTCGAGAAAGCTCACGGTCCGTATGGCCCGATCAAGCGTGCTCGCACACGGGGAGGCCCTGCCTGGGCGTACCCCGCCCCCACTGTGATCGGTCATTGCACCTTTGTTCCCCGTGCGCGGATCGTGAGTTCAGTGTCGGGTGAGTTCCTGCTGCCAGACGGGGCTCTCGAAGTAGTGGTTGTCGAACTGCTCGGAGCTGTCGCGGATGTCCTGTACCGAGGCCTCGCCCCGGTACACCCGCTCCAGCAGCCGGTAGTAGTCGAACCGGTCCATCCCCGGAGTGAAGACGACGAGCATCTCGGCCTCGCTGTCCGGGGCCGGCGCGAAGGCATGCGGCACGGTCGGAGGGACGGTCAGGAAGTCGCCCTGGCCGAGCGTGAGGACCTGGTCGTCGAGCAGGATCCGCATGGACCCGTTGAGCACATAGAACATCTCAGTGGCCCGGGTGTGGAAGTGCGCGGGAGCACCGGGCGAGCCCTTCTGCAGCGTCGCGCGGTTGGCGGTCAGCGCACCGCCGGTGGCGTTCGCGTCGGCCAGCAGCGTGATCAGGCTGGTCGCTCCGTCCTGCAGTGTCTCGGCCTCGTCGGTGCGGACGAGGACGGGCTTCGCAGCACTGGTGAACGTCATGGTCACTCCTGGGTCTCAGTAGTTCCGCCGACCGATGTCCCCGGCGACACCACTGAATCTATGCTCCGAAAAGACCCGGTGAATGGTGCATTGAAGGCACGAAATCATGGGTCAATCCAGCGGCCGATGCGGGGTGTGCATCGAGGGCATGGCCCACGCCACGGCCTCCAGCTGCCGCGTCGGGCCGCCGACGGCGCGGCGGCCAGGGCAGGAGTCGTCGGGGGCGGAGTCGGTGATGCGGTCGAAGCATCGAAGCGGGGGTGTGAGCTCCGCCGTGATGACGATCTGTGATTTTGGCTGTGGCGAATATTTCGTGAAGTACCTGATGGAGGTGGGGCAGACAGTTGGGCCATGCTTGATCGCTAGCGCCGAGGCACGGGGGTCCGGCGTGGCCAATTGGGGGGTCTGCGGTGGTGGTCAGTGAGCTGGTGCGCGCGGAACTGCGACGGGTCGATTGGGCTTCGTTGGAGTGCGGATGCGGTGATTCTGCGGAGCATGTGCCTCTGATGATCGAGGCGATCATCACGGCTGGGACGCCCCAGGACATGATCGGGTACACCCTCGATGGTCACGTCGAGGACAGCACGATCATCTTCGAATGTACTCCGCCGGCAGTTGGCGTGATCATGGCCGCGCTGGCGGGTGAACTCTCGATACTCGCCCGGGATGTGCTACTGCAGACGTTGTGGTTCGTGGCTGCGGGCTCTGGCGACTATGAGCCGGATCCAGAAGGAGCGGGCCTGGGCGACGGGTGCAGGAACCACGCTCACCAGGGGTTCTGGAGGCTCGTCCAGATCGGGCTCACAGGTAGCGCGGAAGACGCCGAAACGGTGGCCGACATCTGTGACTACTTCGGGCTCGGCGGCGACCAGGCCGCCTTTTACCAGGCCCAGCTGCGCGAGCGTATGCGTGCGAAGACCAAGCGCGGGCGATGCGTCTGACGTTGTGGGGATCAGGGTGGTCGGGCGGGGACGAGTGTCCGCAGGAGACCGAAGGAAGCGCGGCCGTACGACCGTCGCTTGATCAGCTTGATGCGCGTGACCCGGCCTTCGACGGCGCCCGAGCTCCAGTGCAGGGTGACGCCGTTGACGACGGCGTCCCAGTCGTTCTGGAGGAACGAGGCAAAGCCTTGGATCGGTGGCGGGCCGTGGTCGAGGGCCCGCGCCATCCACTGAGTGAGGTCGTAGCCTCGGCGTTCGCGGGCGATGGTACTGAACTCGTGGGCGAGGTAGGCGAGGTCGCGGGTGGTGGCCAGGTCGGGGCAGGCTGCCGGGATCCGGTCGAGTTGCTGGCGCTGGCTGTCGGTCAGGCTGTCGGTGCGGCGCATGATCCACGTCGTGATGCGGCGGGGGCTGGGCACCGGCTGGGGCGGTTCGGGGGCGGCCGTGCCGGCGCGGAGGGTCGCGACGTACTTCCACGACGCGGCTGCCTCGGCAGCCGCGTTCGCGGATCTCGCGGAAGAGAGCTGCGGCGTTGGTGGCGCCGCCGCGGAGGCGGTGTTGCAGGTAGGGCTTGAAGTGGTTGATGTGGCCGTTGGGGCGGCGCTCGCGTGCGGAGGCGAGGATCTGGTCGAGGTCGGTGGCCAGGTAGTGGCGGACGGTCTTGCGGTCTCGGCCCAGGCGGTTGGCGATCGCGCTGATCATCCAGCCGCGTTCTCGTAACTGGTGGATGTCGGCGTGCCACTGGCGGACGTGGGCCAGGAGCTGGCTGTCGGGTGGGTCGGCCGGTTCCGGCGGTCCGATCAGCGCAGCCAGGGCGGCGGGATCCGACGGCTCCTCGGACTGATCCAGATGGGAACTCTCGGCGTCTTTGCGCAGGCAGGCGCGGTGCTGTGCGCTGTTCGTTCGACTGCCCGGGCGAGCGAGTGGAGCAAATGCCACCTGTCGGCGACCTCGATCGCGTCGGGCGCTGCGCGGGCGGCGGCCTGGCTGAAGGTGCTGCACCGGTCACGGCAGATCACCTTGACCGGCCCGAGCGATTGACGGCGAGTCAGTACTGGCGCAGTGACGGCCAGAGCACGGACCACGGTCGGTGGGCACCAGTGCACAGCACCACCTCTGTGTGCTGTTCCTGATTGTCGATGCCGAGGCCGTTGTCGATCCGTTTGACGGTGCGACAGTCGCTGAAGGGCTGTTCCAGACGGTGCTGACCGTCGGCCTGCTCGACGAGGAGGACGGGGCCGTCGTCGCTGTCCGGGGGCGGGCCCCAGTCGTACAGGCTCATATGGCCCGAGTAGGCAGTGGGCAGTCCGTAGGCGGGACCGTAATGGGCGAGGGCGCCCGCCTCGCCGTAGTTCGAGGTGAGCAGGGCGGCGTGGGCGCGCTGTGCGGTGGGGATCGTGGTCCAGGCGACTGCAGTGGCCCGCGTGAATCGGGGCCAGCCCACCTGCTCGCCCTGGTCGATGTCGACGGCGTCGGTCACCGCGACCGCCGAGACCGGCAGTACTGGCAGGGCGGCGAGGGCGCTGGTGGCCGCCGCTAGGAGAAGGCGGGGGGTGAGGGTGCGCCAGGACCGGCGGGCACGGTGGACGACGGGTTCGCAGCCGGCCGCCGTCACGGCGAGCAGAAGCGGGAGCGGGTAGTAGGGCTTGCCGCCGCCGAGGAGCACCAGGACGCAGAGCACCGGGTAGGCGAGGCCGACCGGCCGGGCCCAGCGCAGCTCATCGTCGCAGAGCAGCCGACGCAGGCCCACTATCGCGACTGGAACGAGGACGGGCGAGAACTGGAGCAGTTGGAGCGGCAGGAACAGCAGCCGTCCCGACACGCCGTCGACGTGGCTGAGGACTCGGGCCACCTTCAGCTCGGGCCAGCCGTGCGTGGCCTGCCACCAGAGCGTGGGTGCGCAGATGGGGAGTGCGAGGAGCAGCGCGAGCAGTGGTCCGAGCAGCAGCCGTGCCTTGCCGGGCCGGAGGCGCCGCGTGGTCTCCTGCCCGGGGCGGGCCGCCAGCAGACCCGCCAGCAGTGCGAGGAGCAGCGAGAGGACGAGCTGCTTGTTCAGCAGCGTCATCCCGATCACCGCACCCAGAGCCGGCCACCAGCGGCTGTCGCGGGTCCGTAGCAGCCGGAGCGTCAGGAGCAGGACGCCCAGTTCGGCGGTCAGATCGAAGGTGCTGGTGGACAGCAAGTGGCCAATGGCCAGGACGTACCCCGAGCAGGCACAGCACCCGGCTGCGAAAATCTGCCCGCCACGGCCGGCTCCCAGCTCCCGGGCCAGCAGGGCGGTCAGCACCACGGAGCATGCGGAGAGCAATGCGGGTACGACCCGCACACCTGTTGGGCTCGCACCGAAGACGGCGGCGCCGGCCCGGGCGAGCAATGGGGTCAGCGGCGGCTGATCGACGTAGCCCCAGGCCGGATGTCGGCCGGCGAGCAGGAAGTAGAGCTCGTCGCGGTGGAAGCCATATCGCCCGGACAGTGCGACCAGCGCTGCAGAGAGAACAACCGCCACCAACGCGACCGGCCGTGTCGCGAACGGTTGCAGACCAAGCCGACCATCCCCCCGAATGCTCACCGCCGAAGTCTGGCAGCCCACGACCGGCGCGGCCAAGGGGACTTCGACACATCGTCGTTGACTGTCCTCGCTCTGGGCCGTGGGCCTCGCGACAGGTGGGGAGATCAACTGAGCAGGTCCGACCAGTCCCTGAGCACCGGATGGGAATTCAAGGGGCCCGGGCCCTCACCCAGCCATGACCCGGGCCACGAAACGATCTCGTCAGCCGCCACGCTGCTTGGTACGTTCATCTGGTGTGCTACTACGCCGAGAAGCCCTACAAACTGCATTACGCGTGCGTGCCTTGCCGTGTCGCGTTCAAGCGGCATCCCGGCTCCGGCGAGCACCGATGCCCTCGATGCTCAAGGCCAATGGTTTGTGCCGGCCACGACTTCGCGGCACCGCGGCGTCGGGACACCAAGGCGTGGACCGTCGTGGCTGCGGTTCTCAACGCCGGACTGCGTTACGAGGGCCGCGAGCCGTGCGGCTGCGGCAAGGAACCCAAGTTCCGTCCCCGCACCCGAGCTCAGCTGCGCGTCCGTCGCATCGCGGCAGGACGAACCGGCATCCCCCTCGCCGACATGCTGGGACGCGCAGACCTACAGGCGCCCGACTGATCGATGGATCGGTGCAGAGACGGGGCGCGATCCGCCACGGCATTCATCGGAATCGTCTCCTGATCAGGAGGGCGTATCCACGTCGGCGGTGGCTTTGCCGTGGTCGTCGGTGATGACGTCGACCTGATCGGTGCGGCCGCCGCTCGGGATGGCGAACCGTGAACCGATGGTACCGGTGACCGTGAAGCGCAGGCGCGCGCGGTCCACCAGTTCCCCGTTGCAGCGGGCCCACATCTCACCCCGCCGTGATCCACCGGCCAGCCGCTTGCAGCCCGTCGATGTGGGCGTCGCTGTTCCCGGACGTCGGCATTCTTGCCGAGGTTGTCGACAACCGAACGAACTGGAGAAACGCCAGCCTGGGAACGGAATCTTCGCCCGGTGCCGGCGATCCCACGGCAGCGCGCCCGCTCCCGAACTGGGACCCCGCAGGGCACTCACGCCGCCCTACACGAGGTGGACGCCCGATCACCTGAAGCCCCGCCTCATTCCGTCCCCCTGCGAACCGCATTTGGTCGGTAGCCCTATGTTTCATCGAGGTACGGGTCGGCTGTCTGTCTCGGTGCCGCCGTCGGCGGCGAGTGGATCGTCCGGAGCCAGGGAGCGGATGCGCGGTATCGGTGAGGGGAGGAGCCAGAGCAGCGACAGTGTTCCTCCGACGGCGACCGTGATCAGGGTGGGCCTGAGTCCGATGAGGGTGGCGAGTATGCCTCCCACGATGGCGCCGATGGGGCGTATGCCGTAGTTCACCGTACTGTAGGCGCCGGCCACGCGACTGCGCATGCCGTCTGGTATCACCGAGGCTTGCAGGGAGTTGAGGTTGACATCGAACAGCATCACGCCGATTCCGGCGAGGAACTCTGCAACGCCCAGGGCCCCTGCGCGGGCCCATGTGGGACCGCTCGCGGTGGCGGCGATGGCGATGGGGGCCGGGAAAAGTACGGCGCCTGCCGCGATGCTGCGTCCCACGCCGATCCGTCGCGAGATCTTCGGGGCTATCACCGCGCCCGCGAGAGCTCCGGATGATCCGATTCCGAATGCCAGCCCGATGGTCCCTGCGGAAAGGCCGAGCACCCGGTCGGCAAACAGGACGGTCAAGCCGGTGCTTGACACGAATGTGAAGAAGTTGAGGGTCGTCGCGCAGCCGAGGCTTGCCCGCAGTACCGGGTGACTAACTACGAAGATCAGCCCCTCCCTGGCCCGCCGCAGCAGCGAAGGTCCTGCCGTCTCACCGGTAGCGGTGGCTGGTTCGTCGACCCGTATCGGCCCAAGCAGGGCGGCCGAGGCCAGGAAGGACAGGGCATCAGCGATCACAGCGACGGGCGCGGTCAGGACCTGGACGAGGGCACCGCCGACGGCAGGGCCGACGACGTAGGAGGCGGATCGGCTGGCGCTGAGCTTGCTGTTCGCGTCGACATAGGACGAGCGTGGCACGAGGTGGGCGAAGAAGGGCGGATAGGCGGTGTTGAACAGCACCGCCGCGGCGCCGGTCAGCAGCGCCACGGCATACAACTGGAGAAGCGTCACAGTGCCTGACAGGTAGGCGGCGGGCAGGGTGAGCAGCACGCACGCGCGTATCAGATCGGCGAGGATCATCAGGCGGCGTTTGTGGACGCGGTGGTCGACCCAGGCGCCCAGTACGATGGCGAGGAGATTTGGGGCCCAGGCAAGCGCAGTCAGCCATGCGACCTGGCTGGCCGAGGCGTGCAGCGCCGTCACGGCGATCAGGGGTAACGCCAGTTCGGAGATCCGGTCGCCGAACTGCGAAACGGACTGCCCGGCCCAGAAGCGAACGAAGCGCTGGTCCCGCCAGAGTGATGTCGAGGGGGCCGTGTCCTGTGGGGAGTTCATGCCGTGTCGACCGTCTGCTCCTCGGCGGCCTCCGGCAGGACGTAGCGCAGCAGCCGGACGCCGCGGCTGCCGCTCGGCCGCTGCGCCGGGTCGCGCGTCACATAGGGCGCGAGGACGCTTTCGATCGCGTCCTCGATGGCCGCGAGTTCCTCGGGTGACACCACTACGCGGGTGTTTGCCAGCCCCGCGGGCTTGCGCCACACCTGATCGAGTCCGGGTTCGGTCTCGGTCACCCACCGATGCGGCAGGCCGGCGGAGCGGGCGAACCTCTCCCGGGACAGTACCCGTGCGGCGGACTGGCCCTCTTCGTCCTCCGGCACCTCGAATCGGAAACCCCGTGCCGCAGCCTCCCACCGCCGCTCCCGGCGATCCGTTCCGGCCTCGGCGTCGCGGACCAGCCCAAAGCCCGCCAGGTGGCGCAGATGCCAGCTGGTCACGGACGGGGTGGCTCCGACATCCGGTGACAACTGCGTCGCCGTCGCCGGCCCGTGCAGTTGCAGACGCTCGAGGATCGCAAGCCGTACTGGATGCGCCAACGCTCGCATGGCCTTCGGGTCGGTGATCTCGATATCGCCCAGGCGATTCCCACGCTCCATGGTGTGAGAGTGTTCTCTCATAATGTGTGAGAGTCAACTCTCACACATTGCCCGATGCTGTCTAACTGCTTCGAGTGCCCGTCTGCGTTGGGCAACTACGGCTGCTGAGGGCGACTGCCCGGCGTCCGCTGGCAGGTGGACCGTCACCACGGTGCCGTCGACAGCTGGGCGTCCGTGCGTCGCCGCGATGCCGTGCCTGCGGCCCGGGGAGCCGCGGCGAGTACCAGATCTATACCCGCTGAGCGGCGATCAGGTCAGCCCTCGACGTGCTCCGACGGCCCAGGGACGGCGGTGAGTTCACTTCGTAGCCCGGCGCTCCACATGCTTCCGGCCCCGTCGATGTTGGTGTCGAGGGGGCCGGTGTGTTGGTAGCGGGGACAGGATTTGAACTTGCGACCTCTGGGTTATGAGCCCAGCGAGCTGCCGAGCTGCTCCGCTCGATTACCTGGGCGGTAATCGCGCCGCCGGGCGGGCCACGGCAGAGTGAAGCCATCGGGTTCCGGGCCGGCGCACTCCGGCTCGGGGCTCGGTCCAACTGACCTGACCGTCAAGTCACTTCACCGGAACGGAAGTCCCGCCATGTCGATCTACGCTGCCGCCGTTGCCCGCTACTTCGAGGCGTGGAACGCCACCGACGCCGACGCGCTCGCCAAGGCGGTTGCCGCGGCGTGGTCTGAGGAGGGCACCTACACCGACCCGCTGGCTGACGTGCGCGGCCACGAGCAGATCGCCGCGGTGATCCAGGCGGTGCACGAGCAGTTCCCCGGTTTTGAGTTCAGGCTGGCCGGTGATGTGGACGGTAACCATCACATCGCCCGCTTCGGCTGGGAGCTGGTGTCCACCACCGAAGGCTCGGCGCCGGTCGCCGGCTCGGATGCGGTCACGCTGGCCGAGGACGGCCGGATCACGTCCGTCCTCGGCTTCCTCGACCGGCTCCCTGAGGCATGAGACTTCGCCCGGAAGACTCTGAGTCCACCGGCGGCATTGGCGCCTTGGTTCTGTTCGCGAGAACCGACAGCGGTTGCTCATCGCTTTGGGAGGCGTTCCGGGGTCGGCGTGTTTGATGTTCACGAGAACCGACAGCACCCCGGGGCCGGGCGTGAGTTCTGCGGGCTGCGGAACTCACGCCCGGCCTCGGGTCAGTTGCTCCCGCGTTCGGCGAGGGTGTGGGCGACAAGGGCGTTGGCGTGCCCGTGGCCGAGCTCGTGCTCGGACTTGAGCCAGCAGGCGAGTTCCATGTGTTTGGTCAGGGGCCGAGGTGCGGATCAGCTCCTTCCACTCCTCGATCGGGCGGCCGTACTTCTTCTCGATCGACGGGAAGTAGCCGGCAGGGCCTTTCACCGGTGCGGTCATGACGCGGCATCCTGTCTGTCTGAGTGCGGTGGTCTCGGATGGTGGCTGTGCGAGCGGGAGCGGGAGCCGCTACCGCCGCGAGGTCGGGGCGGGGCCGGCCGGGCGATGGCCGGGCCCGCGGGGAAGGAGAACGGCATCCCCGTGGACGTCCTCCTGCTCGTGCAGTGCACCAGCCCGTTCCTCACCGC
>NZ_JBEXYL010000097.1:0-28925 GCF_040630895.1 Streptomyces sp. NPDC005728 | reverse complement strand
CTTCTCCTTGGCGCCGAGGCCTATCGCCTGCGCGGTGCCGGCCGCGTCGGCCTGGGCCTGCTGGATCAGGGTGGTACGGGCAGCGGCGGACAGCGCGGTCGGAGCGGCCGCAAGGTGGATCCTGCCGGTGGTCGGCTGTGCCGTGGCCGCGGTGGTGAGCGCGGTGCTCACCAGGGCTCCGGCGACGACGGCAGTGGCTACGGCCAAAGTGGCGCTCTGGTGACGCATGTGGCGAGTCACACAAGCTCCTTTTGTGGGGGGATAGTCCGGTCGGTGTGGGGCCGACCGGAATGGCTGTGGAGTTGGTCAAGCTCGTACAGCGGGTGAAGAAAGGATGACATGAATGACATGTTCATGTCATCAAGGGAACTGATGTTGGTCGAAACCTGACTGCGCGACGGGCGCCCGACCACGCGGTTGCGTGACCCAGCGCGCAAGGCGCGACCCCTCCACGAAGCGTGGCGGGAAGATGCATGTACAAGGAAACTGCACCCGTCGCCCGGTCCGCTACGCGCGTCGAGCAAACACGACAACTCCCCCGCATCTCCTTCACTTTGCGGACAGAGACTCGTGCACGGCCTGCGCGTATGCGCCGTCCCACCACTTGGGCACGACGCTGTTCAGGTCACGGAGCCCGGCGAGGCCGACTGGAGTGTCTTCGGCGGCGACTTCGGTATGAGCCTCGACATCACGCCGCTCACGGTCGTGTTGCTCTTCTCCGGCATCACATGCCGCCTCCGGGCGACTTCCCGCACGACACGAATCCATTGGTTACACATTCAACGAATTCGCTCTTCCTGAAGCAGGATGAACGCACGCAATGAAAGCCTCGATTCGAAGGCACTCCTTTTGTGTTCCGTTCCGGCCCTGGTGGCCGGAACGGAACACATGACGTCCAAACCGAGAAACCACGGTGACATCGGATTGAACGCGCGCGCCGGGCATCGACCGTACATGGCTCTTTAAATGGCCGAATGCGGTGCCAGCCAGGCCCCACGCCTTGCCGAGCCCCCTCCGGGGAGTGCGTTGAGAGCGCTCCCGTTCCGTGATCGACCGGTGAAATGGATCACAGACGCGTGGACTGGCGGCTCTCTAAGATCATGAACGTCGCTTGCTCGGCTCCCGTATTTCCGCCACTCCCCTCCCCCTCCCCCATGAGATTCCGCGGAGGTCGAGCCATATGTTCGCGAGCATCACCCCTTGCACTGCCTGAAAGTTAGGAAAAGTGTGTCCGGTATTGCCGGTTGGCTCGATCGACACTCTGATTTACGTTCGCTCGGCCTGACGGTCGAGCAGTTTGCTTCCGACCTCGTCGTCCGTGGCCTCACAGGCTGCACGGCACGGCAGGAACGACAAGTCGCCCTGGTCCAAAGGGACTCGGGTCAGGACCGGCAGGCAGCGGTGGCCACCAGCGGCTTCGGTGACATCCTGGCCGTTGCGGCGTGCGACGGATCTGTTACCTCGGAGCGACCACGGCTCCCCAACGACCGTTTCCGATGGGACGGTTGCCGACGACAGCGGTGCCGCACAGGCCGAACTCAATGCCGTTGCAAGGCCGGTCCGACAGGCAGGTCGCGTGAACTCCTCGGCCACAGCAGGGCGCCGACACGCCCGCCTGTCGGTCTGTCAGCAATCCGTCGTACGACCGAGGGTCCGGCGCTGCTCCACAGACGCGGCCGGCTCGACCGTGCCGATTCCGAGATGGTGCTGCAACTCGACGACTGGATGCGGCGCTTGAACGTGCACACGCGGCGATAGCCGGACCGCTACCGGTGAAGGGCGGGCGCTGTCCGCTCCCCTGCCCGAATCACTGCCCTACACCACGATGCTCGCCTCTGCCTGCTCACAGTCAGGGCGACTTGGCATGCCCCGGCCAGGGGCACCGACCTCGATGCAAGGACCTCCTTTGGCAAGGACAACACGGAACGCGACCAGCGACCCGGACCGCGTCAGCTTCCTCGAAGAGCTGTATCAGGGACGTTTCCGCTGGGACCTCATCCGAGACTTCCCGGTGCAGGACCCGTCCGACGCGCGGACGGGCGACCGGATGACCGAGGAGCTGACCGCCCTGCTGCGCGACCGCGTCGACCCGGACGACGTCGACGCACGCGCCGCTCTGCCCGAAGGCCTGCTGGACGAGTTGGGCGGTCGCGGCTACTTCGCCCTCCAGGCGGACACCGCCCTGGGCGGCCATGCGCTCTCGCACTACAACACCTTCCGCATGGTCTCGGCGGCCGCGGCGCACTGCACACCGGTGGCGCTGTCCCTCGCCATCGAGAACGCACTCGGTGCCGCGGCGTTCCTGTCCGTCGTTCCGGACGGGCCGCTGCGCGAGCTGCTCGGCGATGTCGTGCGCCGTGGCGCCCGGTCCGCCAGCGCGGACAGCGAGCCCCAGGGAGCGGCGAACCAGCGCCGCCTCACCACGGCGACGCGTATCGAGGGCACCGAGGACTACCTGCTCAACGGGCGCAAAGTCTTCGTCGGCCACGCACCCGTCGCCGAGGTGGTCAGTGTCTCGGCCACCGTTCACGAGGACGGGGTCGACCGGGTGCGGATGTTCTTCGTCCCGACCGACAGCCCCGGAGTGACCGGCGGGGACTGGCACACGTACATGGGTATCAAGGGATTCCCCAACGGCTGGCTGGAGTTCCGGGACGTGCGCGTCGCCGGCGGCCACATGCTGGTCGAGCGCGACGTGGAGCACGTCGTCCGGACGACGCCCGCGACGGCGCGCCTGGTCGGCCGGGGCCGGATGCACCTGATCGCCGCGCCCGCGCTGGCCGTCGCCCGGCTGTCCGTCGGGTGGATGCGGGACTTCGCGGCCCGCCGTGTCATCGACGGACAGATGCTGTCGGAGTATGAGGAGGTGCGGCACCGGCTGGCCGACAGCCTGGCGGAGACGTTCGCCATCGAGACCATGGCCCAGTGGTGCCTGCTCCCGGACGACCAGGGCAGGAACCTCAACCTGCGGTTCGAGCAGAACGCCGTCAAGAACGCGGCCTCGCTGCTGGCCTGGGACATCGCCGAGCGCGCCATGTCCCTGCTGGCGGCGGAGGGTTATGAGACGGCAGCGAGCAAGCGGCTGCGCGGCGCACCGCCCGTCCCTGTGGAACGGTACCTGCGCGATCTGCGGAACCTGCGGATCTCGGGCGGCGTCGACTTCCAGATCGACAACTGGATCGGGCGGCTGGCGATCCTGTCGTACTACTACCCGGAACCGGAACACGCCGAGGAACTCCTTCGGGAGGGCGAGGTTCCCCTCGACACGACGGGCACCGCCCTGACCCCCCGCAATCTGGAACACCTGCGCTCCGCGGCCGCACAGACCCGGGGCTTCGGGCGCACCTGTCTCGAACTGGTCCGGCGCCATCCCGACCGGGAGGAACTCGCCGGCCAGGAGCGGACGTTGATCCTCCTCGCCGGCATCGCCAGGGAGCTGCTCGGCACAGCGCTCACCCTGGCCCGTGCCTCCACCCTGTCGGCGTCCGGAGACGACAGCGCCCAGTCGCTGGCCGACATCTTCTGCACCGCCGCCCGGCTGCGGATCGACGATCTGCGCAGCCGGCTCCAGTCCCCGCCCGCACCGGACGTCACAGCGGTCACCACCGCCTGGATGTCCGGAGCCGGGTTCGGCTTCCTCACCCCCGACGGCACACCCCGCCCGTCGCATGCCGATCGCGTCGAAGAGAGCACCGTATGAACACCTCCACGCAGTGCGTCCCGCTGTCCGTCGGCCAGGAGGCGATGTGGGTCGCCTGGAAACTGGACCCCGGGCAGTGGAGCCACATCATCCCCACTCCCTTCCGGGTGCACGGCACCCTGGACCTCGAACGGCTGCGCCGGGCGGTCGCCGAGATCGGCGAGGCCTTCCCGCAGCTGCGGGCGCGGGTGCGCACCGGAGCGGAGGGGCCCGTCCTCGACTGGTCGGACGCGCCCGGGATCCCCGTCCGACGCTCGCGTACCGAACGGGACCAGGACTCCGCGATCCGGGAAACCTGGCAGACCCCGTTCGACCTGCGCATCGGCCCGCTCGCGCGCGTCGACGTCATCGACGGCCCGGACTACACGGTCCTCCTGATCGCCGTGCACCACCTGGTGTACGACGGCGCCTCCGTCCTGCTGCTCCTGGACGCCCTGCGCACTGCCTACCAGGGCGGCGAGCTGCCCCGCGAGGACCACGCGCCGGCACTCGCCGCGTTCGCCACGCACTCGCGCGAACTGGCCGACGGCCCGTCCGGAGAGGACCACCGCCTCCACTGGAAGGCGGCTCTCGGTGAAGGCGGGGGTGCCTTCGCGCTGCCGACCGGCTCGGAGAAGCCGCAGTACACCGTCATCAGCGAGAAGATACCGGCGGATCTGGCAGCAGCCCTGCGCGCACGTGCCACCGAGACGGGCATGTCCTTCGCCACCGTGCTCATGGGCGCCTACTTCGCGCTGCTGAGACGGCACAGCGGCGCGTCGGACGTGCTGTCGTTCCTGCCGTACCACGGCCGCTGCCTGCCCGAACTGGCCGGGCGAGTGGGCTACTTCGTCAACGCCCTGCCCGTTCGCGTCCCGGTGCGCGACGACGACACCTACGCCGACCTGCTCGGCCGGGTCCGCATGCAGGTCAAGGAGACCCTCGCGCACGGCGATCTGCCGCTGCCCGCCATCATGCGGTCGGCGGGGCTGACCGGCCCGGAGGCCCGTCGGCGCACCCACCAGACGGTGTTCCAGTACTGGCACGCGGGCCTGCACGACGGCGTCGACGTCCACGACGTGCGGCTGTGCCACGAGGGCGCCGAGGCGCGGCTGAGCCTGCTGGACATGGAGAGCACCGCGGGCTTCCGCCTCGCGCTCATGGTGCGGGAGGACAGCTGCGGCACGCACCTGCTGTGGAAGGACCCGGCGGGCTCGCTGGGCGCCACCGTGGTCCGTGGCATGGCCGACGACTATCTGGCGGTGCTGCGCGCGATCGCGGACGACCCGCGCGCGGGTATCGGCGATGTGGTGGCCACCGTGCCGGCCGACGAAGGCGGCATCGTAAGGGCCGCCGACGGCGACGGCTCGGGGGCGACGCCCGGCGTCGAGGACGACGTCCGGCTGGCGGAGATGGCAGAGGTCTGGCAGTCCGTACTGGGCGCCGGTCCCGTCGCGCCGGGGGACTCGTTCTTCGAGCTGGGCGGGCATTCCCTGCTCGCCGAGAGGCTTGTCGCCGCGGTGCGCGACCGGTTCCCCGCTGCCGCCGCGACCATTCGCCTGCTCTTCGACCACCCCCGGCTGGCGGACTTCACCGCCCACGCGCTGCCGCCGACGGATCCCGTCGGCGCCGATCGTTCGCCCGGCACTCCGTCCGCTCTGCCCGACCCGGCCGTCACGTCCGCGCCGGCCACCGGGAACACCTCCCCCGCCGCCCAGGACGCTGTCTTCGGCGCCGGGGACACCTTCCCGGCCTCCAGCTTCCAGCGCCGTATCTGGCTGGCCCAGCGGGTGGGTGGTGACCCGGCCGCCTACAACGTGCCGCTCGCCTGGCGGGTCGAGCATCCGCTGGCCGCGGACGGCATCGGCCGGGCTCTGGCCGCGACGATCGCACGGCACGAGATCCTGCGCACCGCGTTCCACGAGGTCGACGGCGAACTCATGCAGACCGTGGGCGCTCCGTGGGTCCCCCGCGTCGAGCGGGTCGACCTCGGCGACCGGCCGGATCCCCAGGCCGCGCTGCAGGACTGGATCCGCACCTCGGCACACGAGCCGTTCAGCCTGTCCTCGGGACGGCTGCTGACCGCCGCGCTGATCGAACTCGGGCCGGCGGGCCAGGTGCTGTTCCTGTGCCTGCACCACCTGCTGTGGGACGGCGAGTGTGAGGGCATCCTGCTCAAGGAGCTGGACGCCCACTACACCGAGGCGAGCGACCGCGGGGCCCCGCGCACCGACCGGGACGCCCCGGCCGTGGCTGCCGGGGACGTGTATCCGGCGTCCGCGCACCAGGAGCGCATGTGGTTCGTCGACCGGTTCGAGAACGGCCACCTCTATCCGGGCGCGCCCACCTATCACAATCTCCCGCTCTTCCTGCGGCTGGAGGCGCTGCCGGAACGGGCCGCTCTGGCGGAGCGCGTCGCCGCCGTCGTACGGGCGCACGAGGCACTGCGTACCGAACTCGTCGAGCTGGAGGGCCGAGTCGTCCAGCAGGTGCGGTCCGGCGCGTCCGTCGTACCCGAGTGGCTGCCCGCCACGCCGGGTGACGCAGACGGTACGCAGGCTCCGGACGTCCTGACGGACTGGGCGCGTACGCCGTTCGACCTGTCTGCCGGTCCGCTGTTGCGGATCGCCGTGCTGCCTGCGGAGGACTCCTCCGGCGGCTGGATCGCTCTGTGCGGGCACCAGGCCGCGGTCGACCGGGGGTCACTGGACACGGTCGCCGCGCAGATCCTGGCCGGGCCGGACGAGATGGAGCTCCGGCCGACCTCCTACAAGGCGTGGCACGACGCCGACGACGAGGACACCCGCCGGGCTCATCTCGCAGCCCGGGCCGCCGTGCTGCAGCCGCCTGCCGAGCCGCTGCGCCTGCCGGAGCGCCGTACCCGCGACGCCGTGCACGTCTACGAGGAGCGGTCGGTGGCGTTCACCGTCCCCGCCGAAGTCGAGCTGGGCCGGGTGGCCGACCGGCTCGGCGCGGACGTGCCGGACGTCGCCCTCGCCGCCTTCGCGGCCCTGCTCCAGTGGTACTCCGGCCAGGAGGACATGGTGCTCGGCCTGTCCCACCCCGGGCGGCGGGACCAGGACCGGCACGTCGTCGGTCCGCTGAGCAATCTCCTGCCGGTGCGCCTGCGCCCGGGTACGGACCTGACGTTCGCCGGACTCGTCGAGCGCACCGCGGCCGAAACGGCACACGCCCGCGCCCACGACCGGGCTCCGTTCGACGAGCTAGTCCGGATGGTCGACCCGTCCAAGGACATGAGCCGTACAGCGTTGTTCGACGTCCTGTACAGCTACCTTCCCGCCGCGGCACCGCTACCCGGCCCGGAGGGCACCTCGGTGCGTCCGGTGGCTTCGGCCGGCGGGCGCGGCAAGTACGACGTACACCTGTGCCTGCAGCCGTACGACGACGGCCACCGCGCCCATCTCGTCTACAACGGCCGGTACTTCGACCACGACCAGATCACCGCGATGGCCGCCCACTACGTGACGGCGCTGCGCCTGCTGACGGAGCGGCCCGAGACCGGGGTGGCCGAGATCGACCTCCTGTCGGAGCGCGAGCGCCACACCCAGCTGCAGGTGTGGAACGCCACCGACGCCGCCTACGAGGAGACGCCCGCCCACGACCTGATCCGGCGCCGGGCCACGGCCCGCCCCGCGGACGTGGCGCTGACCGACGGTGCGGTCTCGGTCGGCTACGGCGATCTGCTGGCCGACGCGGAGGCGGTCGCGCGGGGCCTGCTCGCCGCGGGCGTACGGCAAGGAGAGCTGGTCGCCCTGCTGTTCCCGAGGGGCGCCGACCAGGTACGCGCGATCCTGGGCACCCTGCTGGCCGGCGCCGCCTACCTGCCCATCGACCCCGCCATCCCGGACGAGCGCCGGGAGTTCATCCTCGCGGACTCGGGGGTGCGGCTCGCGCTCGCCCCGTCGCTCAGCGCGGACGGCCACGGCTTCGACGGGCGGGTACTCGCCCTGGACGAACTGCTCGACCCGGCGCACCGGGGCGAGGAGACACCGCTGCCGTCGGTTTCCCTGGACTCGCCCGCCTACTGCATCTACACGTCGGGCACCACCGGCCGCCCCAAGGGTGTCGTCCTCACCCACCGCAATCTCGTGCGGCTGCTCGTCAACGACCGGCTTCCGTTCTCCTTCGGACCGCAGGACGTGTGGACGATGTTCCACTCGTACGCCTTCGACTTCTCGGTGTGGGAGCTGTTCGGCGGCCTGGTGCACGGTGGCCGGGTCGTGCTCGTCTCCGAGGACGAGACACGGGACCCCGGGCTCTTCTTCGACCTGCTCCAGCGCGAGCGCGTCACCGTGCTGAACCAGACGCCCAGCGCCTTCCGCCGACTGCTCGCCCTGCGGCCGTCGGCACCGGAGGGGCTCGCCGGGCTGCGCTGTGTGATCTTCGGTGGTGAGGCGCTGCGGCCGGCGATGCTTACCGCGTGGTCCGAGCGGTTCCCCCAGGTGCGGCTGGTCAACATGTACGGCATCACGGAGACCACCGTGCACGCGAGCGTCCGTACCGTCTCCCGTGGCGACATGGAGACGGACGCGAGCATCGTGGGCACGCCGATCCCGACGACGCGGCTGTACCTCCTGGACCGGCACACCGGCCGCCGACTGCTGCCCGACGGCGCCGTCGGTGAGATCTACGTCGGCGGCGACGGTGTGGCGGGCGGCTATCTGGGCCGGCCGGAACTGACCGCCCAGCGTTTCGTGCCCTCACCGTTCGGTGACGGCACTCTGTTCCGCAGCGGCGACCTCGCCGCCCATCTGCCCGACGGCAGTCTGCGGTTCATCGGACGCGCCGACTCCCAGGTGCAGCTGCGGGGTTACCGCATCGAGCCGGGCGAGGTGCAGACGTGTCTGTGCGAGCATCCGGCCGTCTCCGACGCCGTCGTGTTCGCGGACGACGACCGGCTGGTGGCCGTGGTGCAGAGCGAACAGGCGTTGAGTGCGGGTGAGTTGCGCGGTCATCTGGCGCGCCGGCTGCCCTCGTACATGCTGCCCTCGCTGTTCCACGTGGTGGCGGACATCCCGCTGACCTTCAACGGCAAGGTCGACCTGGTGTCGCTGCGGGCGCAGACCGCCGCGCTCGCCGCTCCTGCCCGGCGTGCGCCCCGGGCGGGTACCGGCGCCGTGCTGGCGGCCGTGTGGCGCGATCTGCTCGACGTGCCCACGGTGAGCGAGGACGACTCGTTCTTCGCACTGGGCGGGCACTCCATGCTCGCTGTACGTCTCATCGGTGAGATCGCCGAGCGGTTCGGCGTGGACCTGCCGATCAAGACGCTGTTCGAGACGCCGCGTCTTGGCGACCTGGCCGATGTGATCGACGGGGCCACGGGCCGGACTTCGACCGCCGTGAACCCGCCGTCCCCGGCCACCACCTCCGCGGCACCGGCCTCAAAGGCTGCTACGACAGCCGACTCCGGCGACCTGCCTCCGGCACCCGCCGCACAGCCCGCGGCCCCCGCGAGCGCCTTCCAGCGACGCATGTGGCTTGCGGAACAGACCGGTCAGGGCTCGCCTGCCAACGTCTCCCTCGGCTGGTCCGTCGACGGCCGGCTGGACACGGCGGTCCTTGAGGATGCCCTGGCCCGCCTCGTCGCCGGTCACGAGATCCTGCGTACGTCGTTCCGCGCGCAGGGCGGCAGCGTGCGGCAGGTCGTCCAGGCGCCCTGGCGACCTCACATCGAGGTGTTCGTCCCCACCGACGCCGAGGGGCCCGAGGAGGCGGCCACGCGGTGGCTCGACGCATCCGCCGGGCACCCCTTCGACCTCGCCTCGGGACAGTTGCTGCGCGCGGCCGTCGCCGACTGCGCGCCGCGCGGCCAGGCCTTCATGCTCTGCCTGCACCACCTCGTCGTGGACGGCGAGTCCGTGCCCGTCCTGCTGCGCGAGCTCGAGCGCTGCTACCGCGACAGCCTCGCGGGTGTGCCGTCCGAGCCGCCCGCACTGCAGTACCGGGAGCACGCGGCCGTCGTGGAGCGCTCCGGTGATCTCCATCGCAGCGCCGACCTGGACTTCTGGGAAGAGCGGCTGGCCGGCTGGCCTGCCCGGCTCGACCTGCCGGCACCGGCCCGAGCGGAGGCCAACGGGGCGGTGCGCCTGGCGCTGCCCGAAGGCCTGCTGGGCCGGCTGCGACCGGTCATGAACGAGCACGGCGCGAGCTGGTTCATGCTGATGGCAGCGGCGCTGGCCACGGGTCTGCACCGGTGGAGCGACCTGCCGCGGGTGACCTTCGGCGTTCCCGTGAGCATCCGCGACCGCGACTCCGCCGACCTGCTCGGTCCCTGCCTCAATCTCGTCGTCCTGCGGTCCTCGACGGTGGGCGACGCTCCCGCGCGGGAGGTGCTGCGCGCGATGCGCGCGGAGGTGCTGGACGCCTTCGAGCACTCCCGGACGCCGTTCGACGAGGTGCTGGCCCGGCTGCGTCCCGAACAGGCCGCGGACGGGCCACCGTACGGCGACGTCGTGCTCAACATGAACCTGCGGGGCGACCGACGCGCCATGCTGGGCGGGGCCGAACTGCGCCCGGTGTTCGCCGAGTCGCTGTGGTCACGCGAGGCCAAGTTCGGCATCACGCTGACCGTGGCCGAACAGGACGGCGAACTGGCGGCCGTGCTCTCCCACCGGGGTGAGCGCGTGTCCGCTGCCGAAGCCGCACGCCTGGCGGACGCCGTCGCCGCGTTCCTCGTGGAACTCGCCGACGGCGGACGGCCGGCCCAGTACCGGGACTTCGTCCGCGCCCAGGAGGCGGCTCGGGCCGGCGCTCGTCACGAGGCGGATCTCGCGCACTGGCAAGAACGGCTGGACGGGGCGCCCGCGTACGTGGACCTTCCCTCGCCGACGGAGCCGGCACCGCACGGAGTGGTGCAGATACCGGTGCCCTCGGGTGTCGGCGAACGGCTGCGCGCGCTGCACGAACGGCACGGAGTCTCCCCGTTCATGACGGCGGCCACGGCGCTGGCCCTCCTGCTGCACCACCGCACCCGTCACGACGACGTGGTGATCAGCAGCCCGATGACCAACCGCGGCCCGGGCGGGCTCACGGACGTGTTCGGGCCGTGCCTGAACACCGTGGCGCTGCGTTCCCGGCTGCGGCCGGACGCGACCGTGCGCGAGGCGCTGGAAGCGATGCGGGACACGGCGTTGGACGCCTTCGCGCACTGTGAGGTGCCGTTCGACGACGTCGTCGACCGGATCAATCCGCCCCGCAAGCCGGGCCGTACCCCGTACGGCGACGTCTCACTGGCGTTCAGCACGGCCGCGGTGCGCCCGCCTACGCTGGGCGGGGGCGCCCTGCACGCGGTCGAACTCGACGGTGGCGACGCGGCATACACCGGAAAGCTGGGGCTGACGGTCGCGCTGGTCCTCGACGGCGGCGAACTGCGCGGCCACCTGTCCTACAACGGCGGCCTGGTCCGGCGGGACGACGTGGAGCAGATGGCCGACACGCTGGCCACGCTCCTGGCACAGCTGCCCGGGGACCTGGACGCTCCAGTCGCTGGGCTGGAGCTGATCCCGCGCGGGCAGCTGGAGCGGATACGGGAGTGGGAGCAGGGACCGGAGCCGGGTCCCGCGACGACCGTGCCGGAGCTGGTGCTGGAGCAGGCGCGTATCCGGCCCGACGCCACGGCGATCGAGAGCGGCCGGGGTGCGATCGGCTACCGCGGGCTGGTCGCCCGCGCCCGGTCGCTGGCCGAGACGGTCCGCCCGCATCTTCCGGTCGACGAACCCACGGTCGCACTGCTCCTGGAGCGCGGCGAGGACTTCGTCGTCGGCATGCTGGCCGCCTGGTTCGCCGGGGCCGCGTTCTGCCCGCTCGACCCGTCCTGGCCGGCCGCCCGGCAGGAGTTCGTCCTCGGCGACGTACAGGCCGACGTGCTGCTGACCCGCGCCGGAGTCCCGCTGCCGTCGACCGGCCGGGCCACGGTCCTCGACGTCACGGACGTGACGACGGCCGAGGGGAGCAACGGCGACGAGGGCCTGCCCGACTGGTCTCCCGACGCCACCGCCTACGTCATCTACACCTCCGGTACCACCGGAACCCCCAAGGGCGTGGTCGTCCGGCACGGGGGCCTTGCCAATCTCGTCCGCTCGGTGGGGAACACGCAGGGCATCGGTCCCGCGGACCGCTGCACACACCTGCTGAGCGTCAGCTTCGACTCCTCGCAGATGGAGGTGTGGCAGGCCCTGGCCCATGGAGCCTGCCTGGTCCCGCACGAGGAGCCGGTGGTCGCCTCCACGCTCGGTGAGTGGCTGGAACGCAAGGGCGCTACCGTGGCGTTCTGCGCCACCGCACTGGCCGAGGCCATGTGGAGCACCGGCACCACGTACCCGCGCGGGCTGCGCTGGCTGGGCATCGGCGGCGCGGCGCTCTCCCAGCGTCCACCGGCCGGGCTGCCCTACCGGCTGCTCAACTCCTACGGCCCCACCGAGAACACCGTCGCCGCGTCGGAGCACATCGTCGAGGGCTCCGGTACCGCGCCGCTGAACTGCATCGGCCGGCCCATCGCGGGCGTTCGGATGCTTGTCCTCGACCCGGCCGACCGGCGCGTCCCTCTGGGCACCACCGGCGAGATCCACCTGGCCGGTCACAGCCTCGCCGTCGGGTACCTGCGGCGTCCGGAACTGACGGCGGACCGGTTCCGCACGATCGAACTGGATGGCCGGCCCGTGCGGGTCTACCGCACCGGAGACCTCGGCCGTCGGCTGAACGGCGGCGCCGTGGAGTACCTGGGCCGAGCGGACCGGCAGCTCAAGCTCCGTGGCTACCGCATCGAGCCTGGCGAGATCGAGCACTTCCTGTTGCGGCAGCCCGAGGTGGCCCAGTCCGCCGTGACGGGTGACCCGCAGCGCACCCCGGCTCTCGTCGCCTATGTGACCCCGCAGGGCGCGCACCGTCCCGACAGTGCCGAACTGCTGCGCCGCGCACGGGCCGAGCTGCCCGCCTTCATGGTGCCGGAGGCCGTCGTCGTGCTGCCCGTCCTGCCGCTGACCACCAGCGGCAAGGTCGACCACGCCGCGCTGCCCCGGCCCGAGCGCACGGACCTCGTCGGCTCGGCCGGTCACGTCGCACCGGGCAACGACACCGAGCGACGCGTGGCCGCCCTCTGGTCGGAGGTCCTGGGTCTGCCCGCGGTCTCGGTCCACGACAACTTCTTCGACCTCGGCGGCAACTCTCTGGCGCTGGCCAAGCTGCACGCCAGGGTGGTCGCGGCCTTCGGCCGGGAGCTGCCCAGCACGGCCCTGTTCGAGCACCCGACCGTCGCCGCCCTGGCGCGGGCGCTCGACGCGGAGCGTCGGGCCGGCGACGCCGACGACACCGCCGGCCCCAGGCGACCGCAGCGGTCCGGTCGGCATCTCCGGCGCGGCCGGCGCCGTCCCGGCACGGCGGAAGGTGCATGATCATGACGAACGGAACCACTCCGGCCGCCCCTGTCACGCCCGCACCCGGCATCCGGCACCATCGGACGCTGCGCGTGCTCCTCGTGGCCGAGACCATCTCCATGCTCGGCACCCAGCTCAGCGCGATCGCCATGCCCTGGCTCGTGCTGCAACTGACCGGCTCCGCCGCTGACATGGGGCTGGTCATGGCGTCCCTGCTGGCCGCCATCGCGGTGTTCGGCTTCTTCGGCGCCTCCTGGACCGGACGCCTCGGCCCACGCAACGTCATGCTCATCGGGGATGCTGTCCGCGGCCCGCTGGTGGCACTGCTGCCCGTGCTGTACTTCCTCGATTGCCTCAACACGGCCACGTTCGTGGTGGTGATGTTCGCGATCGGCGCCTTCTACGCCCCGTACACCGCGAGTCAGCAGGCCATCCTGCCGAGCGTCGTCGGAGAGGACGAGCAACTGCTCGGCCGGGCGAACGCCGCGCTGCAGAGCGCGACCCGGCTCAGCGTGCTGCTCGGCCCGGTGCTCGGCGGTGTCCTCATCTCACTGTTCGGCGCTCCGACCGTGCTGATCGTGGACGCGGTCTCCTTCGCCGGCTCGGCCGTCCTGCTCCGCCTGTACCTGCCGCACACGCCCCGCACCACGGCCGGCCCGGGGCGTCGTACCCCGGCGGCCGGGTTCCGGCTGCTGATGCGGGAACGGTTGCTGGGCAGCTGGTCGGTGGCGCTGGCGCTCGGGGAGATGGCCTGGCAGGCGCTGTTCGCTCTGCTGCCGGTGATCGCCGTGTCGCGGGAGGACGGCTCCTCCGTCGTGGCGGGTGCCCTGCTGACCGCCTTCGGCGGCGGTGCGCTGACGGGCACCCTGCTGGCCGGACGGCTGCTGCGCCGGCTGCCTGCCCGGACCCTCGCTCTCACCGGCCGGGTGGCGTTGGGCGTGGGGTTCCTCGCGCTCCCGCTGCCGCTCGGCCTACCGGGCCTGTTCTGCCTGCTGGTGGTCGTCGGCTTCCTCAACGGTGTCTCCTCCGCACCGGTCGCCACCGTCCGGGTGCTGCGGATCCCCGAAGCACAGCGGCCCGAGGCGCTCACGGTGGCCATGGCGCTGACGCTGACCGGCGGCACGGCGGGCTGGGTGCTCTCCGGCACGCTGGCCCAGAAGGCGGGGCTGACCCCCGCCTTCTGGGCGCTGGCCGCCCTGCAGCTCACGGCCGCCGCCCTGTTCGTCTTCGGCGCCGTGGGCACCGCGTCCCCGGCACCCGCCGCGCCCTCGCCCACCGACCCCGCCGACCCCGCCGACCCCGCCGACCCCGCCGACCCCGCCGAGGACACTCGCACCCACCCCGCCAAGGACTCTCGATGACGTACGACCAGCAGGAAGACCAGGAACACCTCGTCGCGGTGGTGGGCATGGCAGGCCGGTTCCCCGGAGCTCCGGACGTGGAGCGCTTCTGGGAGAACCTGTGCGCCGCCCGGGAGACGATCTCCGTACTGCCCGACCGCGCCGACCCGGCGCACGCCGACTATGTGCCGGCCTACGGAGTGCTCGAAGGGGCCGGTGAGTTCGACGCGGCCTACTTCGGGCTGTCGGCCCATGACGCGCTCATCACCGACCCGCAGCAGCGGCTGCTGCTGGAGTGCGCCCACGAGGCACTCGAACGGGCCGGGCACGGGGGTGAGGACCGCCCGGTGACCGGCGTCTTCGTGGGCGCCGGGAACAACGGGTACGCCGAGGCGGTGCGCGCCCGCATCGACGAGCTGCCGTTCCTCGACGAATGGCGGCTGCGGCAGGCCACCGCACCCGACTTCGTCAGCACCCGCCTCGCCTACCACCTGGATCTGACCGGGCCGGCACTGACCGTGCAGACGGCGTGCTCGACCTCTCTGGTGGCGGTGCACCTGGCGGTGCAGGCACTGCTGAACGGCGAGTGCGACCTCGCGCTCGCCGGCGGTGCGACCGTCGTCCCGCACCTGCCCCGGATGCGCTACACCCCGGGCGGCATCGTCTCGGCAGACGGCCACTGCCGCGCCTTCGACGCCGACAGCGACGGTACGGTCGGAGCCAGCGCGGTGGGCGTGGTCGTACTGCGCCCACTGGCGGACGCCCTGGCGGACGGCGACCATGTGCACGCGGTGATCCGGGGCTCCGCGGTGAACAACGACGGCCGGCACAAGGCGGGGTTCACGGCACCCAGCGTGGTGGGCCAGGCCGAGGTGATCCGCCTCGCGCACGAGGTCGCCGGTGTCGATCCGGAGCAAGTGGGCTATGTGGAGGCGCACGGTACGGGCACCGCGCTCGGCGACCCGATCGAGGTGGCCGCGCTCACCCGGGCCTTCGGGTCCGGCTCCGGCCGGAATGGCCCCTGTCTGCTCGGTTCGGTGAAGACGAACATCGGGCACGCCGACTCGGCGGCCGGGGTGGCCGGTTTCATCAAGGCGGTCCTCAGCGTGGAGCACGGCATCGTGCCTGCCACGCTGCACTACCGGCGGCCCAACCCGGCCATCGACTTCTCCACGTCCGCGTTCGAGGTGAGCGGCACCACGCGCGCATGGCCGGGCGACGGTCCGCGGGTCGCCGGCGTCAACGCGCTCGGTGTCGGCGGGACCAACGCCCATGTGGTGCTGGAACAGGCGCCGCCGTCCGTGGCCTCGGCCCCGGTCGACGGCCGGCAGCTGCTGGTGGTCTCCGGCCGGACCCCCGAGGCCGCCGACGCCGCGGCGAGCCGTCTGGCCGACCACCTGGACGCGCACCAGAACACTCACCTGGCCGACGCGGCGTGGACCCTGCAGTCCGGTCGCGCCCACCACGCCCACCGCAGGTTCGTGGTCGCCGACGGCACACGTGAGGCGGTGTCGGCGCTCCGCGGCCGGCCGTCGGCCACGGGTGTCGGTGCGCTGTCCGACGCCGAGCAGGTCTTCCTGTTCCCCGGGCAGGGAGGCCAACATGTCGGCATGACCGCCGAGTTGTACGACGGCGAGCCCGAGTTCCGACGGCATCTGGACGAGGTGGCCGACGCGGTGGCCGGTCCCCTCGGACTGGACCTGCGGGAGGTGTTGTATCCCGGTACGGAGGCGGAGCGGCTGGTCGCGGCCGAACGGCTGGCGACCATCGGCGTCGGTCAGCCGGCGGTCTTCGCGGTGCAGTACGCCACCGCCCGGCTGCTGACGTCGTGGGGCCTGCGTCCCAGCGCCGTCACGGGGCACAGTCTCGGCGCCTACGCCGCCGCCTGTGTGGCCGGCGTGTTCTCGCCGAGGGACGCGGCCCGGCTGGTGGCGGAGCGGGGCCGGCTCCTCGGTACCGTGCCCGCCGGCGCGATGGCGGCCGTGCGCCTGCCGGAGGAAGAGGTCCTGCCGATGCTCCCGGCCGGCATCACGATCGGCGCGGTGAACGGCCCCGGCCAGTGCACCGTCACCGGCCCGGCCGCGTCGGTCGCCCGCTTCGCGGAGGAACTGACCGGCCGTGACATCGAGGCGCGGGTTCTGCGGATCGCCACGGCGGGTCACTCACCGCTCGTGGAGCCGATCGCCCGCCGCTTCGCCGAAGTGGTCGACGGCCTCCCGCGGGAGCGACCGACTCTCCCGGTGCTCTCGGACACCACCGGCTCATGGGCGGATCCCGAGGAGATCCGCACCGCGGACTACTGGGTGCGGCACCTGCGCCGGCCGGTCCGGTTCGGCGAGGTCCTGGACACCCTGTTCGGCACTCCGGACCGCGTCCTCGTCGATGTCGGCCCGGGCCGCACCCTGGCCACGCTGGCCCGGCAGCATCCGCGCTACGACACCAAGCAGGCCGTCGTCCGCCTTGCCCCGCACCCGGCGGAGGAGGCATCGGAGGCGGCGACGCTGCTGGCCGGTGTCGGTGAACTCTGGGCGCGCGGCGCGCGCCCCGACTTCGCCGCGCTGCACGGCCGTCAGCCCCGACGACGGGTGGCGCTGCCGACCTACCCGTTCGAACGCCGCGTCCACCTGGTGTCCGCACCGCCCCAGCCCGGCGCTGCGGAGGTGTCGTCCGCACACCGCGGCCACCTACCGCCGCCCGCGTCCGCCACCCCCGCGCCGCCCGCCACCGCGACGCCACAGACGGACACCGAGGCCGCCGCACCAGTACGCCCGGCCGCGGAGCACCCGCGTGTGCTGGACGCGGTGCTCGGCGCCTTCACGCAGGCTCTCGGCTATCCGGACATCGACCCGCACGACGGCCTCTTCGACCTCGGAGGGGACTCATTGACCGCTACGAAGCTCGCCGCGTGGGCCGCTGCCTCGTTCGACGTCACCGTCAAGGCCGCGGACGTCCTGCGCTCCCAGACCCCGTCGGCGCTCGCCACACTGCTCCAAGAGCGTGGGGCAGCATCCGCTTCCGCCAAGGAGACTTCCGCCTGATGACCGCCCCCCTGCCCTCCCCCGCGCCGCCCGGCACGACCGCCCGGCGCAACCCCTGGCTGACGGGCCGCCCCCTGCCCCAGCCCCCCGAGCGCCACCTGTACTGCTTCCCCCACTCGGGCGGGCTCCCCGGCGAGTACGTCCGCTGGGGACAGCAGTTGCCGGGCACCCAGGTGTACGGCGTCTGCCTGCCGGGACGCGCAGCCCGTGCCACCGAGCCGCCGCTGACCGACCTGGCCTCGGTGGTACGTGGGCTGCTCGACGACACGGAGTTCGTCCCGCCCTACGATCTCTTCGGGCACAGCCTCGGCGCGCTGGTCGCCTACGAGGTGACCCGAGAGCTGGTCGTCCGGGGGCGCCCGCTGCCCGAACGGCTCATCGTGTCGGCATTTCCCGCACCGCATCGACCGCGCCGCGCGGCACGGCTGTCCGACAAAACGGACGACGAGCTGGTCACGGCCCTGGACGAACGCTACGGCGGCATCCCACCTCAGATCGCCGCGGACGCCGATCTGATGGCCCTGCTGCTGCCGCAGTTCCGTGCGGACTTCACGCTGCTGGAGAACTACCGCCACCAGGAGGGTGAGCCGCTGCCGGTGCGCCTGGACGTTCTCGGCGGGGACGCGGACGCCGTCACCCGCGAGGAGCTCGGGCAGTGGGAACAGCACAGCACCGGATCCGTGCGGGTGCACCGGGTTCCGGGTGGTCATTTCTACTTCCGTGACAACCCGGCACCGCTTCTCAGCGTGCTGGCACGCCGGACCTGACGACCACCCAGCCCCTCCGGCTCCTCGGCCGGCCGGCGGTGTCCCAGGGCACGGCGGAAGTCCGCCGCGCCCTGGGACACCGGATGTGTGCCTCGGGACTCGCTGCCCGGCGGCACACATCGCGGTCAGCTGAGTGAGCTGTCTATCGAGGACAGGGGCACGGAGAACAGCACCCGTTGAGGAATCGCACTATCGGTTCCTGTCCAGTGCCCCGTGCTGTCGGCCGCCCATTCGGTGAGCGTCCACACCCGGCCCGTACTCCACCAGTAGGACATGCTCTCGGTGTGCTGTCCCCAGCAGGCGTACGTGATGTCCTGCCCGCAGTTGGCGGCCGCCTTGGCCTCGCTGGTGTTCTGCCGCCACAGGATGCCGTGCTGGCCGACACCGCCGCGCGCGTCGTCGACGTAGAAGTTCGGTGTGCCGCCGCTGGTGGCGCTGTGCGACAGCACGCCCTGGAGCCCGACGGCCTTCGTCTCGTACGCCTTCGAGGCGTCCACGTGGCCGCTGCTGTCCTTGGCGAGGTAGCCCGGCTCGGAGCTGAAGTCGTACCGCCAGATGCGGGCAGGCTGCGTGCCGCCGGAGGAGAACCACTCGGTGGCGACCAGACTGTCCGGCACACTGCTGCGGTCCAGCGAGATGGAGCCGAAGCAGGGCCGGGAGTCGTCGTTGGCAGAGCTGCAGGACCCGCCGGCGAGGCTGTAGGAGCCGATGGCCGGCATCACGTACTGGTAGCCGTCCGCCGACCAGCCGCCGCTCACCTTGCCGACCGCGGGGCTGTTGACGGTCGCCTGGAGGATGCGCTTCATGTCGAAGATGTACATCACGTTGTTGTCGGCGTCGCCCTCCCACGACGTGACGATCAGCTTGTCCTGGTACCAGACCATGCCGCCCATGTGGGACTTGAGTGCGCGGTAGTCGGTGCCGCCGTTGAGCGGGATGACCGGCAGCACCCAGCGGTACTTGAAGTCGCTCGGGTCATTGGCGTCGATGAAGGCGATTCGGCCCATGTGGTCGGTGGTGGTGGTGCCGTTCTGGCCCCATCCGGACAGGATGACCTTGTCGGTGCCCCATGTGCCGTCGTTGTCCGCGTCTCCGGAGGAGGTCACGGACTGCGGCAGCCAGTCCTGCGCCACCGCGTCACCGGTGTCCCAGCAGTAGGAGGACTCAGCGGTCGGTTTCACCGGCAGGGCGGCGGTCTCGGTGCTGTAGCAGTTCGCCGCGTTCCGCATCGGGTGGTTGGCACTGGCGAGGACCTGGTCGACCCCGCGGGAGGTACCCATCTCGCTCGCCAGGTTGTCGAGAGAGGCCGTCGGGACGCGGTGCTCGACCAGCTGGAGCTTCGACAGCTCCGCGGAGGAGGTGATGGTGGTCAGCGCCCCGGGGTCGTCGCCGGGTGCAGCCTGAGCGGTGCCCGCCAGAACCAGCAGCATGGCTGCCGCCGAATACGCGGTGGCCACAGCGGGTCTCAGGCGATTCTTGAATATTCCATGGACCTTCACGTCACCGATGTTATGGCGCTGTCGGACCGCCCTCACCTGGTCGGTAACGTCCCTTTGCCAGCGCCTCTCTGACGTCGAACACTTCACCACGCCACGGGTAGCCGAAGTGTTCCGGCCGCAGCCCCCAGAGGGCGAGCACGTCCTCCAGCGCGGTCTCGTCGGCCGCCAAGGCGGCGCGCATCAGCACGGCGTCGACCGACGCCGAGGCCGAACTCGCACGAGCGGTGACCAGCCGTCGCCCCAGGCACAGCGTGGTCAGCTTGTCGGTCGGCCGCACCGATCGCTCATTCGCGGCTCTCATCCTGACGTACGCAACTGCGTCGTCGGAAAGCCGGGGCCCGGGCGACGACTTTGGGGGGTTCCCGTCGTCGTCCGGGCCCCGGCTTCCGCGGATCGGGGGGCGCGTCGGTGCGTCAGTTGACGTTGACCGCGCTCCAGGCCGCGGCCACGGTGGCGTACTCGGGGCTGGTGGCGCCGTAGAGGTCCTTCGCCGCGTTCAGGGTCGCGGTGCGGGCGCCCTTGTAGTCCGTGGTGGAGGTCATGTAGACGGTCAGCGCCCGGTACCAGATGGCGGAGGCCTTCTGGTTGCCGATACCGGTGACGGTGGAGCCGTTGTACGTGGGGCTGTTGTAGGTGATGCCGTTGATGGTCTTGGTGCCGCTGCCCTCACTGGCGAGGTAGAACCAGTGGTTGCCGACGCCCGAGGAGTTGTGCACGTCGAGCCGGCCGACGGACTTCGACCAGTAGTCGGCGGAGCGGCCGTCCAGGGACGGCTTGTCGAAGCGGCGCAGCCACGGCGGGGTGGACTGGTCGCTGAAGAGGTAGTCGGGGGTGTCGATCGGGTTGTTGGCGTACCACTCGACCATGGTGCCGAGGATGTCGCTGGTGGCCTCGTTCAGGCCGCCGGACTCACCGCTGTAGCGCAGGTTGGCGGTGGCCGAGGTGACGCCGTGGGTCATCTCGTGGCCCATGGTGTCGAGGTCGACCTGCTCGGGGTCGGTGGTGCCGTCGCCGTCACCGGTCATCATGCAGAAGCAGGAGTCCGACCACTGGGCGTTGTCCCACTTGGTGCCGACGTGGACGAAGACGGTGGCGCCGCGGCCGTCGTTCTTGATGCCGTTGCGGCCGAAGGTCGTCTTGTAGTAGTCGAACGTCTCCGCGGTGTTGACGTGCGCGTCGACGGCGGCGGTGGCGCGGTCGGTGGAGAACTTCTTGCCGTCGCCCCAGGTGTTGTCGGCGTCGGTGAACAGAGTGCCGGATGTGCTCTTCAGGGACGAGGACGAGAGGTTGTGTGCGTCCTTGGTGATGTGGCCGCGGACCGGGTCGATCAGGGCGAAGGTGCCGTCGGCCTGCTGGGTGGTGTCGAGGCTCACGTCACCGGTGTACTCGGAGTGGCCGGTGCCGGTCGCCTCGCGCTCGGCGTCGTAGTTCTCGATCGCCGCGCCGGTGGTGGCGTCGGTGACGAAGACCTGGCCGTGCGGCTGACCCTTGTCGCCGAGGCCCTGCACGGTGGTGCGCCAGGCCAGGCGGGGGGTGCCGTCGGCGGCCCACACGATCAGCTCGGGGGTGGACTTCGCGTTGCGCACCAACCCGTGCGAGCGCTTCAGGGCGCCGGCTGCGGTGCCCTTGGCGTCGACGGCGGGAGCGACGGACTTGAGCGCCACCTTGTGGGCCTTGGCGCGGTTGGATCCCTTGAGCGAGCCATCAGCCTTCTGGTGGACGACGAAGTCGCCGCCGACGACAGGAAGGCCGCGGTAGGTCCGCTCGAAGCGGACGTGCTGGGTGCCGTCGGCGTCGATCACGACGTCCTTGACGTGGAGTCTCTGGCCCGTGCCGAAACCGAAGGTGTCGGCGTGCCGGGTCACGTTCGCCTTGGCCTGGGATATCGCCGTGTCGCGGACGGATATTCCGCCCCGCACTGCGTTGGTCTGCGAGTGCGCGGGGACGGCCATCGCACCCGTGGTGATGACGCCGGCTGCGACCATCGCGGAAAGGGCAAGAAGGGGACGGGGCATGACGGGGTGATTCCTTCGCTCGTCGTGGGGTGACGACGTCCTGGGGGACGTTGACGCGAAGTGTTCACCAGGTGACATGTTCCTGACGTGACTCCATCTGGGATATAACCCCGGAGCTATAGGGCAGGGAGATCCGTGGCCCGGCCGGTCACGTGCCGTCGCCCAGGGCGAACTCCTCGCCCCCGTCCTGCCACCAGGCCAGATACTGCGGCCGCTGCCGCACCAGCGACAGGTAGGCGGCCAGCAGACGCTCGCACGCCGCGTCGGCGAGTTCGGGCAGAACCGATTCCGTGTTCCAGGCCAGCAGGAGCCGCCGGTAGAACGGGACGTCCACGAGCGGTCGCTGCACGGTGCCCTGGGCGGGGACGTCCGCGGTCGGCCATACGCCGCAGACGGCACGGCGGCCGGCAACCAGGATGTGCGCCACGGACAGGTCCGGCGTCACATGGGCGATGCGCGGAGTGAATCCCGCAGACCGACAGGCGAGATGAAGGTACGCGTGCACACCGCTCTCGTCGGCCTCCGGCATGACCCACTCCTCACCCGCCAGCTCATGGAGGCTGACCGCCTCCTGGCACGCCAGCGGGTGGTCCTCGGCGAGCAGGACGAAGACCGGCTCGCGGAGCAGTGTGCGCGTCCCCACCGACTCGCCGACCGGAAGGGGGAAGCCGGGGAACTCGCCGAACACCGCGATGTCGCATTTCGAGAGGCTCAGCGATTTCACCAGGGTGTGCACGGAACGGCGGGCATCTATGGTGAGCCGGCGTTCCGGGACGAGTTCGAAGAGCGCGGAGACCAGCAGGGACACCAGGGGGCCGGCGGTTCCGCCCGCCCGCAGCGGAGCGGTGGCCTGCCTGTCCGCCTCGGCCGCCGATCGCGCATGCTCGCGCAGCCGGTCGAAGCCGACGACGAGGTCACGGGCGCAGCGCAGGACGTACTGCCCGTTCTCGTTCGGCGTCACCCCGTCGGCGCTGCGGATGAAGAGCGGGCCGCCCAGCTCGTGTTCGATCCGCTTCAGCTGAGCGCTCGTGGCGGGCTGGGAAAGCTGCAGCCGTGCAGCGGCCTTGCGGATGCTGCCGGCCTCGGCCACGGTGAGCAGGATACGGAGGTGCCGGAACTCGAGGTGCATGAACATTCCCCGCTCAGCGCGGGGGACCCCTGCACCCCCCGTGACCAGCAGAACCAGTTGCCCGACGGCATGGTGACCAAGAGTCTGCCGGACCCGTGGGGGCGGCAACCATGGGACGGTAAAAACCTACGTGCGAACGCCACGGCGTTCACCGTCATCACGGCACCAGTCTGCATATACCGGCATGATTCACCGGGCTGCCCCGATCATCTGACGGTCCGTCAATAGCTCGTGCGCCGGCGCCTTCGCCACTGCGGCAGAAGCGTCTTGGCCTCGACGGGCTGCTGGTTCGTCACTCCTGGCGCAGAGAGGCGAGCCAGCTGTCGTCCTGGAACTCGGCAGGGACCTCGTCCCAGGACGGATCGATCCCGCGGCGCTCCAGCTCGTCGAACCACCGGTCCCGCTGCGACTCGGGGAGACGTCGTCCGCACCAGGGACAGAAATCTTTCTGGCCGGCACCGGCTTCATCTCGGGGCTCGCGTGATGACCCGTTCCATCACCGTCTCGGGCAGTACCGGGTTGCTCGCGGCGGCTCGGGCGAGGGAGTTGTCGGGGCCGTCGATCAGGGTTTCCAGGACCGGGAGGGCCAGGGCGGGGTGGGCGGCCGCGTGGCGCCGCGTGTCGGCATCCTGGGCGGCCAGGCAGAGCAGCAGCGTCTCGGACCGTGCCGCCGGGTGGCGGGCGATCTCTCGCAGGGCGCGGCTGGTGCCGGCCGGGTGCGCCGCCATGCGGTGCAACAGGTCGGCGGGACAGCCGGGGTGGCGGCCGACCGCGGCGAAGACGGGCGGCCCGTGCCTTTCGACCAGTTCGGCGAGCCGTTCGGGAGCCAGTTCCGGGCGGGCGGCGATCCGCTGGGCCACTGCGATGTCCGGGTCGGCGGCGAGCCGTTCGACGAGGTCGCCCGGCAGCCGGGTCCGGTCGGCGGCCAGCGCCCTGGCCTGCGCCACCCGACCGGTGGCCAGCGTGCGGAGTTCACGCTCGGTGGCGGACTCGACGCGGGGTGCCGGTTCGCCTGGCAGCCGTTCGTGAGCGGCCAGAGCGGTGAGCAGGTCGAGCGGGACGGCCGGGTTCTGTGCGACGGCTCGGCGGACCTCGGCAGCGGGGTCGGCGGCGAGTCCACGCAGCAAGATGTCGGGGACCGCAGGGTTCGCGGCGATCACAGCGCGGACGTCGCAGGAGGGGTGGGTGGCGAGCCGCTTCAGGAAGTCGGCCGGCAGGTCGGTGCGGGCAGCGAACATCGTGACCGTCCAGACCTCGGGGGCGTCCAGGAAAGCAGCGAGCCCCTCAGGCGGAACGGCCGGGTGGCCGGCGGCCACCAGCCGGACGCGCCGGATGCCGGGTGTGTGGTCCGCACACGCCGCCTCGCGGCGGTGGCAGGCACCGCAGCGGGTCGGGACCGGCCACCCGCCGTCGGCGAGGAGGGCGGCGAGCAGCGAGGGCGGCGCGTTCTCGTTGTCGGCGACGGCCTGCCGCACGACGGTGCTGGGATGGCGGGCGAGGTGGGAGAGCAGCTCGGGCGGAAGGTGCGCGTTCCCGGCAGCGCCGACGACGACCGCCGGGTCCGGGTCGTGGGCGAGGGAGGCGATGACGTCGGCGGGAGCGTCGAGGGCGTAGGCGACTTCCTGCCGTACCTCGGGGTCCGGATCGGTGGCGGCCTTCCGCCAGGCGGCGGCCGGCGCCACCCCGCCGAGGATCGCGTCGAGCAGCCGTCCGGGATGCTCCTGGGGAATCTCGGGCCAGGGCACCAGCCCGCTCCGGACCAGAAAACAGGTGAGCGACGGGTTGCCGACGGCGAGCAGATCCCTTACCTGTGGGGGCGTCAGCCGCTCACGATCGGCCAGCGTGAACAGGACCTCCTCGTCGCCGCTCGCCACGAGCCCGGCGAACAGTTTCGCGGGCATGGCCGGATTCTCGGCCAGCCCCAGCAGTGCGTCACGCAAACGATCCCTCTCCCGACGACTGGGTCTGCCGACCACCTGGTGGCTGCCGGCGGCAGGTCCATGTAACCGGAAGGACCGCTCGACCGTCTCTTGCATATCGCCTTGGACTGGCGGACGGCCAGGACGGCCGGAAACGGGCTGACCGCCGGTGACGCCGACGAGGGCACTTCCTGCGGATCACCTGAGGGCCGTCCGGCCGGGGCACGATCCACCCCTCGCCCGGACGCGGGGAGACATGGGCAGGCATCGCAATTCCGGCCGACTCATCCCACACCAAGGCAGACTGACGGCACTCAACGACGCCACCGAGAAAAGGTCACGAAAATGTATCGGACATATCGCCCACCAACCTTCACAGGGGCCACACGAGTTGGCTAGCGTTCCCGCCAGGCCGCCCGACCTACACCGGCGAACCTCGCCGGGCCGTGCGGCCTCCGCCGAGTCCGGCACGCCCGCGCGGCAGCCGGAGCCGGGGACCCACCGACCTTGGGGTGAATCGGCCCAACTCCCTCCGGGGAAGGGTCGTAGGGCAACCCTTCCGAACCATCCGCCCGAACCCGACAGCTAACTCGGTAGGCGGAACATGGAAGGAGTCGCCTCCCTTGGCGTCGCACCGCAAGTCGCGCCCCACGGGTCCGCGCATAGCCGGCATACGCACCCCCGTGCTCGCCACGGCCGCGCTCACCTCCGTGGCCCTGCTGTCCCAGACCGCCCATGCCACCCCCTCCGCCGACGACAAGCCGAGCCTCGAAGAGGTCCAGAAGAAGGTCGACGGCCTGTACCGCCAGGCCGAGTCGGCGACCGAGAAGTACGACGCGGCCAAGGAGAAGACCGCGAAGGAGCGCAAGCGCGTCGACACCCTGCTCGACGACGTGGCCAAGCGCACGGCCAAGCTCAACAAGGCGCGTGAGGAGCTGGGTTCGTTCGCCGCGGCCCAGTACCGGACCGGGGCCGCATCCCCCGACACCGCGACCCTCCTGCTCGCGGACTCCCCGCAGGACTACTTCGACCAGGCTCAGCTGATGAGCCGGCTGACCTCCCGCCAGAAGGGCGCGGTCGACGACTACGTCACCGAGCAGTCCGCGACCATGAAGACGCGGCGGGAGGCTGTCAAGAGCCTCAAAACGCTGACCCAGTCGCAGAACGACCTCAAGACGGCCAAGTCCACCGTCCAGAAGAAGCTGTCCACCGCGCGGGAGCTGCTGTCCACGCTGACGGCGGAGGAAAAGGCACGCCTCGCGGCGATCGAGAAGCAGAAGCAGGAGGAGGCGGCGCGGAAGGCGGCGGAACTCGCCAAGCAGCAGGCCGCGGCCGCGCAGGCGGCGAAGCAGCAGAGCCCGTCTTCGGGCTCGACCTCGAATTCCGGCTCGACCTCGGGTTCATCCTCGGGTTCGGGTTCGGGCACTTCCACCTCCCCGTCGGGCTCCACGTCCGCCACCAAGGCAGCGAAAGCGCTCGCCTTCGCCCGCGCACAGATCGGCAAGCCGTACGTCTGGGGTGCGACCGGGCCCGGCTCCTACGACTGCTCCGGCCTCACCCAGGCTGCCTGGAAGGCCGCCGGCGTCTCCCTGCCGCGCACCACCTACGACCAGGTGAGCGCTGGTACGACGGTGCCCCTGACCGACGCCCGGCCGGGCGACCTCGTCTTCTTCTACGACGACATCAGCCACGTCGGTGTCTACATCGGCAACGGCATGATGATCCACGCCCCGAAGCCCGGTGCCTACGTCCGCGAGGAATCCATCTACTACGGCGGCGACTCGATCATCCACAGCGTGGTCCGCCCGGCCTGACGGTCAGGGGTGGAGAAAGGCCCGACGCGCCGGCGTGACGGCCGCCCGCAATGACAACGACCGAGGCGACCACCGCCCCACGGCACGGCTGCCCATGCCCGGGCCACGCCGTGCCGGACGGGACGGGGCTCGCCGACGGCGGCTGATCCGGCGTGGTTCGAGGGATACGAAAGGGGGTTGCAGACCCCCGTTCGGGTGCGGCCATCCGCGGCCTGCAACCGGCAAAACGCACCACCTCGTCACTCACCCGAACAGAGCAACCACAAAGGGTTGTCCCCTTGTACCCGTTGGCATGTCCCCCATTCGGAGTTGCGTCCGCACGGGGGACATGAGGCTGTGGGAGTCGTGTCCTACCGGATCTCACCCTCAGGAGGAGACATGGGCACGAGGAACAGCGGCCAACCGGCCGACAAGCTGAGCGTCGTCTTCACCGTCCGAGTGATCGAGGGCGGCGAGCAGGGATTCCTGGATCTCTACGACCAGCTCCGCAAGTCCGTGGCCCAGACCCCCGGCCACATCGTCGAGAGGCTGGGAGCACCCGTGGACGACTCGCGGCAGTGGGTCATCACCAGCGAGTGGCAGACGGCCGAGCACTTCTTCGCCTGGCAGCAGAGCGAGGAGCACCGCGCACTGGTGGCTCCGCTGCGCCAGTGGGTCGACTCGACGCAGTCGCTGCGGTTCCGAGTCGTCAAGGAGACCAAGGGAGTGATGTCATGACGCGCACCGCCAACGGCCCCGTCGCCGTACTCGGGCTCGGCACGATGGGCACCGGCCTGGCCACCCGCCTCCTCGATCAGGGAATACCGGCCCGAGTCTGGAACCGTACCTCGGAGCGAGCCGGACCGCTTGCCGAGGCAGGCGCCTTCGTCGCCTCGCACCCCGCCGACGCCGTCGCGGGTACGAGTGCCGCCATCTGCGTCGTCGCCGACGGCGAAGCCCTCGGCTCCGTGCTGCACGGACCCGACGGCGTGCTGGCCGAGGGCCCCTACCCCGGCGTCCTGATCTGCGCCAGCACCGTCTCCCCCGAAGAGGTCGTCCAGATCGCCGGGGACATCCCCTCGGTTCTGGACGTCGGGATGCTCGGCAACCGCGACCACGCCCGTGACGGCGAGCTGCGGCTCTTCGTCGGCGGCGAGGAGCAGGCGTTCGACGCCGGCCGCCCGCTGCTGGAGATGCTGGGCAAGGAGGTCGTCCATCTGGGCGCACTCGGTTCCGGCATGCGGATGAAACTGTGCCTCAACCTCCTGATGGGCATAGAGGTACAGGCCCTGGCCGAGGTCACCGAACTGGCGGGCGCCTGCGGACTCGACCGGCAGCTGGTCCTCAAGACCGTCGCAGGCAGCGGCTTCGCCTCTCCGGTCATGGCGTTCAAGTCGAGGCGCCTGGGTTCCGGCCGTTTCGAAGAGCCGGACTTCCGGCTGCGGCTTATGGCGAAAGACCTCATGCTCGCTACCAAGCAGGCAGCAGCAGTCGGCCTGACTCTGCCGCTGGCGGCCGCCGCGGCGGAGACCCACGTCCGTGCCACCGAGCAAGGACTGGGCGACCAGGACTGTGCCGCGGTCACCCGTGCACTCGCACCAAAACCGCGCACTCACACCGAAACCGGGTAGCGACACGTGATCATCGACATCCACGGGCATCTCTCCCCGCCGGAGGCGGCCAAACGCTTCCCCATGCCGCCGAGCCTGACCGACGTCGACGGCATGCTCGCCGCTCGCGCCGAGGCCGGCATCGACCTCACCATCATCGGCAGCCCCGTCGGCGCCGGAGCGATGGCGCGGGTACCGGGCGTGGACAACTACGCGCAACCACGAGACCGGCTGCGCAGTTTCCACGCCTGGATGTCGGGGCTGATCGCCAGGTTCCCGGACCGGTTGCGCGGCTATGTGTACGCCAACCCGTTCGGGGACGACGATCACCTCGACGGGGTGCGGGAGACCCTGGAGGACCCGGCCTTCGTCGGCCTGATCACCACGTCCAGCGTCCACGGGGAGCTGCTCGGCTCCGCGCGTGCCGACTCCTTCTTCGCGCTTGCCGCGGAGGCGGGGGTACCGGTCCTGGTGCACGCCCCGGCGGAACCGGTCGGCACGGAACGGGTCGACGAGATCGGCTTCGTCGAGCAGATCGGCCGGTTCGACGACGTCACCCTGGGCATGGCCATGATCGCCTTCGCGGGGTGGTTGGACAAGTACCCGGATCTACGGGTGATCGGCGCGACCGGCGGCGGCGCGATGGCGCTGCTGCCGGAGCGCTGAGCCGGTGGCCGTGGTCGTCAGCTCAGCAGTGTGATCCCCTCGGGCACCTCGATCCCGAACTCCTCCTCCACCACGCGC
>NZ_JBEXYL010000096.1:0-29144 GCF_040630895.1 Streptomyces sp. NPDC005728 | reverse complement strand
AGCCGCTCGGCGTGGTCTGCCACGCCCCGGCCGCGCTGCTGGCCGCCACCAAGGCCGATGGCAGCAACGCCTTCGCCGGCTACCGCCTCACCGGCTTCAGCAACGCCGAGGAGACCCAGGGGGGCCTGGCGGCGGGCGCCAAGTGGCTGCTGCAGGACCGTCTGGTCGAGATCGGCGCGGACTACCAGGAGGGCGAGCCGTGGGCCCCGAACGTGGTCGTTGACCGCAACCTGGTCACCGGCCAGAACCCCGCCTCCGCGGGACCGGCCGCGGCCGAGCTGCTCGCGAAGCTGACATGACGCAGTAGCACACCCGCATCTGCGTTCCCGTACCCGCATTCGTACGGAGACGGCTGGTGGCCCGTCGCATACAGCCGATGGCTGAAGTCCCGGTCTACCTGCTTTCCCATGCGCAGGTGCACCCGGTACACCGCAGCCGGTTGGCGTCCGCGCGTCCCGGCTCGTTCTTCGTGTAGGCCGGCCGATGCCATGAATCCGGCATGCCTGCATGCGGTCGGCACGCCTGGCAGGCGCACACACCGCCACGCATCCCATCGGGTGCGCGGCAAGGAGAGCCGTGAAAGCAATTTCGATCAAGGAACCCGGAGGGCCGGAGGTCCTGGAGTGGATCGACGTCGAGGACCCGGTCCCGGCCGCGGGCGAGGTCATCGTCGACGTGGTGGCCGGTGCGGTCAACCGAGCGGATGTCGCCCAGCGGATGGGGTGGTACCCGGTCCCGCCGGAAGCCTCGCCCTATCCGGGACTGGAGGTCTCGGGCCGGATCAGCGCGGTCGACGAGGGTGTGACCCAGTGGCAACCGGGCGACGAGGTGTGCGCGTTGCTTGCCGGGGGCGGGTATGCGCAGAAGGTCGCCGTCCCTGCCGGGCAACTGCTCACGATCCCCAAGGGCATCAGCCTCGTCGAAGCGGCGGCCCTGCCGGAAGCCGCCGCCACGGTGTAGTCGAACGTCTTCATGACCGGTTCTCTGAAGGACGGCGAGACCTTCCTGTGGGCTCACCAGGTCTTCGCAGCGGCGAGCAGATGCTCACGGACGAGCGTGACGTGAGGATTGGTGGAACTGCCTGGGCGTTGGACGAGGTAGGCGGTGTTGATCGGGGGGTCCTCCGGCTGATGCAGAAGCCGGAGGGCGCCGGAGGCGAGTTCGGTGCGGCACAGGTAGCTGGGCACGACGCTCCAGCCGGCGCCGACCGTGAGGGCAGTGAGGACGCTGCGCAGGTCGGGGATGGTGATCGCGGCCTGGGCGTGCAGGCGGCGGTCGAAGACGTGGCGCCAGTAGCGGCGGGCGATGGGCAGGTCCTCCGCGTAGGCGATCAGTGGCAGGCTTTCCAGGGCAGTGGGCAGTTCCTGTCCCTTGAGCCGTTCGGCCCAGACGGGGGCAGCGACCAGGACGAACTCCTCGTCGGCGAGGAGTTCGGTTTGCAGCGTCCGGCCCCGGGGCCGGCGGGTGGCGACGACGAGGTCGTGGCGTCCGGCCCGCATTTCCTCGAGCAGCGGTTCGGTCAGTCCAATGGCAACCCGCAGCCGGACGCCCTGCGCGACCAGCGGCGCCAGCGCCTGAAGGCCGAGGGTGCTCATGAACTCTGCGGGCCCGGCCAGGTGCACCGGTCCCGCGGTGCTGCTCGGCTCCTCGCCGGTGATGTCGGCCAACTGATCCAGGGGAGCTGACAGTCGCGTGGCAAGTTCGTCCGCGTGGGGCAGCGAGGTGACACCGTGCGCCCGGCGTTCGAACAGTTCACGGCCCAGACGGTTCTCCAGCGCCCGGATCTGCGTGGTCACAGTGGACTGCGACAGCCCCAGCCGCCGTGCGGCGGCGGTGAAGGACCCCAGGCGGTGCACGGCAAGGAAGGTGCGCAACAGGTTCAGGTCCAGCGGACCAAACCCATGAGTGTCCTGATCGCTCACGGCGTCGAGCCTACGAGGTACGCACGGCAGCCACATGCCATCTGCCCCCGTGCAGGGCATCGGTTCGTCGATACCTGATATCGATGCCTTCATTGGCGCGATTACTTCAGCAGCTTTAGTTTCGAAGGCAAGAGCGCTGACGCTGACGAAGTCTCAACGTCAGAGCGTGAACCCCCGGCCCTCGGAGACCACACCATGCCGAAGATCCTTTTTGTGATGACCGGCGCCGACCACTGGACGCTGGCGGACGGCAGCAAGCGCCCGACCGGCTTCTGGGCCGAGGAGGTCGTGGCCCCGTACCAGGCGTTCACGGCCGCCGGCCACGAGATTGTCGTCACCACGCCGGGCGGCGTCGTACCGCCTCTGGACCAGGGCAGCCTGGCGCCGCAGTTCAACGGCGGCGAGGAAGGCGCGAAGAAGGTGGCGGACGCCCTCGCCTCGATCGGCGAAATTCAGCACCCCATCAGGCTGGAGGACGTCGACCTCGACGACTACGCCGTCGTCTTCTACCCCGGCGGCCACGGCCCGATGGAAGACCTGGCCGTCGACGCCACCTCCGGCAAACTTCTCATCGACGCCCTCGCCTCGGGCAAGCCGCTCGGCGTGGTCTGCCACGCCCCGGCCGCGCTGCTGGCCGCCACCAAGGCCGATGGCAGCAACGCCTTCGCCGGTTATCGGCTCACCGGTTTCAGCAACGCCGAGGAGACCCAGACCGGCCTCGCGGCCAAGGCGAAGTGGCTGCTCCAGGACCGCCTGGTCGAGATCGGCGCGGACTACCAGGAGGGCGAGCCGTGGGCCCCGAACGTGGTCGTCGACCGCAACCTGGTCACCGGCCAGAACCCCGCCTCCGCCGGACCCGCCGCAGCCGAAATACTCAAGAAGCTGGCCTGAACCTCGCATCTCCGACGCAGTGCGGAACGCGGACGACATCGGCACCGGTAACAACGGTTACTGAGGCGGCCGACTCCTCACAAGCCCTGTCACCTCTTCTTTTTACAGGCACGGCGCCATGAAAGACGTTCGTGATCCGGCCAGCCACCAGAACCCTGCCTTACCGCCGGAAGGACTCAGATGAGCAAGATCCTCGCCGTGGTCACCAACCAGGCGACCTATGGAACGAACCCCCACCGGACCGGACTGTGGATCGCAGAGCTGGTTCACTTCTACGACGGAGTCCGCCAGGCTGGATTCGAGGTCGACATCGTCAGTCCGGAAGGTGGACAGGTACCGCTGGATCCCCGAAGCGTCAGAACGGCCGACAAAGGGGTACGCGAGTACATGAACGATCGCGCGTTCATGTCGAACCTGGACCACACCAGCAAGGCGGCCGACGTCGACCCGGCCCAGTATGCCGCGATCTTCTACACGGGCGGGCATGGTGTCATGTGGGACTTCCCCGGCAATGCCGCGCTTCAGCAGGTCGCGCGGGAGATCTATGAGAGCGGCGGCGTGGTCTCCTCGGTCTGCCATGGCGCCTGCGGACTGCTGAACATCACGCTCTCCGACGGCTCCCTGCTCGTCGAGGGCCGCACGGTCACCGGGTTTTCCACCACGGAGGAGCGAGTCGCCATGGTGAAGAGCCGGGTGCCGTTCCTGCTGGAGGACGAATTCCGCAAGCGGGGCGCGAATTATGTCAAGAACACCATCCCGATGACCCCCTTCGCTACCGCTGACGGCAGGCTCGTGACGGGACAGAACCCGTTTTCCACCAAGGTCGTCACCGCAAAGATCATCGAGACACTGCACCAACTTTGACCTTGATCCATATCGACCGGACCGGTCCTGCTCGTAAAGCGTCTCGGGGCGTTTTGACTGTTCTGCTCGCGTCTTTCCGGGTGACAGGTGGCTTGTTCTTCGAGCTCAGGGCTGTCCGGGTCCTGAGCTCGTCAGTTTCCAGTGCTCGGGCTGGACAGGACGGCTCGGGCGGAGGTTCTGTGGCGGCCTCGGACCAGAGTGAGCCCGCCGGGCGTGCCCTCTCACCCGCACTTTCACAACGTCGTGACCGCGTATGTGCCGTCCGTCAGGCGGCGCACTTGGAGGAATGTCTTGAAAGCAGTTTCGATCAAGGAACCTGGCGGACCGGAAGTCCTGCAGTGGATCGATGTGGAGGACCCCGTCCCCGCAACGGGTGAAGTGGTCATCGACGTCGTTGCCAGCGCCGTCAACCGAGCCGATGTGGCACAGCGGCTGGGGCTGTACCCGGTTCCGGAGGGAGCATCGCCTTATCCGGGCCTGGAGGTCTCCGGACGGATCAGCGCTGTCGGCGAGGGTGTGACGCATTGGCAGCCCGGCGACGAGGTGTGCGCACTGCTGACCGGAGGCGGATACGCGCAGAAGGTCGCTGTCCCTGAAGGGCAGCTGCTCACGGTGCCCAAGGGCGTCAGCCTGGTCCAGGCGGCAGCGTTGCCGGAAGCCACCACAACGGTGTGGTCCAACGTCTTCATGACCGGTGGGCTGAAGGCAGGCGAGACCTTCCTCATGCACGGCGGAGCGGGCGGCATCGGCACGGCAGCCATTCAGATCGCCAAGGCCCAAGGCGCCCGCGTCGTCACCACCGTCGGTGGCCCCGAGCAGGCTGCCAGGGTCCGAGAACTCGGCGCCGACCTCGCGATCAACTACCGCACCGAGGACTTCGCCGAGCACGGCCCCTACGACGTGATCCTCGACGTCATCGGCGGCGACTACCTTCCGCGCAACATCCACTCCCTGGCCCCCGACGGGCGCCTGGTCATCATCGGGCTGCAGAACGGCCTGACGGCCGAACTCAACCTCGCCGAACTCCTCTTCAAGCGCGCGTCCGTACACGGCACCACCCTGCGCTCCCGCCAAGCCGGACAGAAGGCAGCAATCGTGGCCGAAGTCCAGGAACATGTATGGCCATTGGTCGAGAACGGAACCGTGCAGGTCGTCATCGACCGGACCCTGCCCATGGACCAGACCGCAGAAGCCCACCGTATCCTGGACGCCCACCACATCGGCAAAATCGTCCTACTCAACCCCGACGCGGCATGACTCCAAGAGTCGGCCGACCGCGATCCCGAACCGGTGCGCAAGGCAATCGCAAGGCGCCAAGCGGGAGTTGGGCGGAGCGGTAACCGGCACGCGGGACCGGAACAACAGGGCATCCTGATACTCGAGTGGCGTCGCGACCCCGAGCTGTCAAGGGGCCCTGTTCTCGTGCCGGCCACCCGGCCGAGATCACCCGACCTGGGGCCGTTGTTCGATCCCAACCGTCCTGATGACCGATAGAGATACGGCTTCTTACTGATCTTTTCGTTAGTTCTGTGGGTGTGACGGGCTTGTTGGTGGGACCCTGATGTTGTGTCTTTCGGGCCTTCGCCTGGTGCTTCCAGATCTGCCGTTCCTCCTTTGACGCGGCCGCAGTTGGCCGAGGCTCGGCGGGTACGGGCGGTCGAGTTGTTCGGACAAGGATGCACGAGTGCGGAGATCGCACGAATGCTGGAGGTCAGCGACGAGAGCGTGCGGCGGTGGAAACGGCTGTGGGAGGAGGGCGGCACTGATGCCTTGCGTCGGCGTCCGGCCACTGGTCGTCCACCCAAGCTGGATGACGCCCAGGTCGAGCAGGTGCGGACCGCGCTGGAGCAAGGCGCCCAGGCGCATGGCTTCGAGGCTGATCTATGGACGTTGGAGCGGGTTGGCCTGGTCGTCGAGCGGATGACAGGGGTGTCTTTATCGCGGGCTTCAGTGTGGCGGTTGCTGACTGGCCGGCTGGGGTGGAGTCTGCAGCGCCCGGAGCGTCGGGCGGTGGAGCGGGACGAGTCCGAGATCGCCCGGTGGATCGCGCACGAATGGCCGCAGATCAAAAAGGGGCCGTGAACAAACGTGCCTGGATCGTCTTCCTCGACGAGTCAGGAGTGTCACTGCTGCCGCAGGTCCGCCGCACCTACGCACCCCGCGGCCGCACCCCGCTCCTGCGACATCGGCTGAACTGGAAACGCGCCTCGATGGCCGCGGCGCTCGGCTACCACGCCACCGACCCCGCCCGCGGACCCCGTCTGTGCTTCCACCTCAAGCCCGGCAGCTACGACACCACCGCCCTCATTGAGGTCCTGGAACAGCTCAAAGTGTTCTACCGCGGGGAACAGGTGGTGCTGGTCTGGGACGGACTGGCCGCCCACTGGAGCCGGGCCATGCGTGCCTGGGTCGCCGAACAGGACTGGCTCACCCTCAAGCGATTACCCGCTTACGCGCCCGAGCTCAACCCGGTGGAACTGCTGTGGTCGTCGCTCAAGAAACGCGAACTTGCCAACCTCGCCGGCGACCACCTCGCCGATGTCGCCGATGCCACCGAACAAGGCATCCACCGCATCAACCAGAACCGACAGCTGCCCTGGTCCTTCCTCACCCACACCGGCCTCACCATCCACCCACCAACCCCACAGAACTAACGAAAAGATCAGTAGTAGGACTCGGTGGTCTTGTCGTACGCCGTCGACGACCTTGTGATCGAAGGAGTTCATTCGCCGGCTGCCTGGCGCCGGGTAGAGATGGTGTTTGAAGAAGGTGCCCATGCCGCGGGCGAGCGCGCGTCCTGCCATGTGGTGCTGACTCCTCGGCGTCCGATGCTGGCCTTTTGCTGACGCCCGAGGGTGTGCGATACCTCTGACGGAAGAACCGTCGATCACGTGGTACGGGGTGGTTGATCTGAGCCGCAGTCACCGCCTCGCGCTCGAAGCGCCGGACCAGCTCGGGTGCAGCGTTGTCGTCGCGGTGCAGGAGTTTTGCGGCGACGTTGCGGTGGAGCGCGCGGTCACGACCAACCCAGACCTCACCCATGCCTCCTCGGCCGAGCAGACGGGTCAGTTCGTACCTGCCGCGATCAGGGCGCCCCATTCCACCCGCCACTTCCAGTGACCTGTCCATGCCGGGAAGCTCGGCATCACAGATCACGACGGCGCCCAACAGATGGTTCCCACAGCGTCACGCAACAGGCGTTGGAGACAGCGGAGGACGGCGCGCCTGCCCCTGCATCGGCCAAGCCCTTCGGCGGAAGGGCCGGCGGTCGGGCTACGGCCGCATCAGGATCTTGATCGCACCGTCCTGCTTGTGCTGGAACATTTCGTAGGCGTGCGGCGCCTCGGCCAGCGGCAGCCGGTGCGTGGCGAAGTCCTCCACGCCGAGCGGGTCCTCGTCCGTGAGGTAGGGCATGATCCGGTCGCTCCACCGGCGGACGTTCGCCTGCCCCATCCGCAGCTGTATCTGCTTGTCGAAGAGGGTGAGCAGGGGCATCGGGTCGGCCGTGCCCCCGTACACGCCGCTGAGCGAGATCGTGCCGCCACGCCGGACCAGGTCGATGGCCATGTGGAGGGCAGCGAGCCGGTCGACGCTGAAGCGCTCCGCGAGGGGCCCGCTGAGCCTGCGGGGCAGGAGCGCCGAGGCCGTCTGGGCGAGTTTGGCCGCGGCGCTGCCGTGGGCCTCGGTGCCGACCGCATCGATCACGGCGTCCGGCCCCCGGCCGTCGGTCCGGTCGCGGATCGCGGTGACGAGTGCCTTCTCGTCGTCGAAGGCCCTGAGGTCGAACGTCTGCACGCCGCGCCGGCCCGCCCGGACCAGCCGCTCGGGCACCAGGTCGACACCGAACACCCTTTCGGCGCCCCGGGCCATCGCGATACGACAGGCCATGTCGCCGATCGGGCCGAGGCCGAGGACGGCGAGAGTCCCGCCCGGCGGGAGAGACGCGTACTCGACGGCCTGCCAGGCTGTGGGCAGCACGTCGGAGAGGTAGACGAAGCGGTCGTCCGGCGGCCCCTCGGGCACCTTGATCGGGCCGTACTGCGCCTGCGGCACGCGCAGGTACTCGGCCTGGGCGCCGGGCACCGCACCGTACAGGCGGGTGTAGCCGAACAGGGCGGCACCCATTCCCTCCCCCGTGACCTGGGTGGTCTCGCACTGCGTCGGCAGCCCCGTCAGGCACATCCAGCAGGATCCACAGGCGATCTGGAACGGCACCACGACCCGGTCGCCCACCGCGAGGTCGGGAACCCCTGCGCCGACTTCCTCGACGATTCCTATCGGCTCGTGGCCAAGGATGTCACCCGGGGTCATGAACGGAGTGAGCACCTCGTACAGATGCAGATCCGAGCCGCACAGCCCGGTGGACGTGATGCGGATGACGGCGTCGGTGGGCTCCTCGATCCGTGGGTCAGGCACGTCCTCGACGCGCACGTCCCTGCGTCCCTGCCAAATGACTGCCTTCATGGTGTCGCGTCCCTCCTTGCGTACACGCCGGTCTGTCCTGCCGCGTCCGGTCAGCGGTGGCCGCCGGGTACCCGCGCATGCCGGCCACGAACCCCGCACGCCCACAGTCGCGCCCGGAGCAACGGACGTCCACCTGAGCGCCGGAGGCTCGCCTGCCCGCCCTGCGGCGCACCCCATGGCCGGCGGTCCGCGCATCCTGCACGTCCTGCCTGGTGCGCGACCTGTGACACTCATACGCTGGTGATGCTCGGGGCTACTGCGGAGGTCTGCCATGCCCCGGACCATCTGGTCAGGCGCCATCAGCTTCGGGCTGGTCACGGTGCCGATCAACGTGGTGAGCGCGACCGAGGACCACAGCATCCGCTTCCACCAGTACCACCTGGAGGACATGGGCCGGGTCCGGGTGCGGAAGGTGTGCGAGCTGGAGGACCGCGAGGTCTCGCAGGACGAGATCGGCAAGGGCTACGAGCTGACCAAGACCCAGGTCATCCCGATCACGGACGAGGAGTTGCGGAGCCTGCCGCTGCCGACGGCGAAGGCGATCGAGATCGACGCGTTCGTACCGCTTCGGTCGGTGGATCCGCTGCGGATCGGGGAGGGCTACTACCTTCAGCCGAGCGGGCAGGTCGCGGCGAAGCCGTACAAGCTGCTCGTGCAGGCGCTGGGCCGCTCCAGCAAGGTGGCCGTCGCGAAGTACGCCTGGTCCGGCAGGGAGCGGCTCGGTCTGCTGCGGGTACGGGAGGGCGTGCTGGTGCTGCACTCGATGCGCTGGCCGGACGAGATCCGCTCCCCGGAGGAGCTGTATCCGCCGGCCGTCGACGTGAGCGAGGAGGAGATCGAGGGAGCACTCGCGCTCATGGACACCATGAGCCGCGACGGCCTCGAGGGCGAGGAGTTCCGCGACCAGTACACGGAGGCCCTTGCCCGGATCATCGAGGCGAAGCGGGAGCATGAGCCGTTGCCGGAGGCGCCGGAGCCGGAGGAGCCGGGCCAGGTGCTCGACCTGATGGCCGCACTGAACGCGAGCGTCGAGCGGGCGAAGGCCTCCCGCGGTGAGTCGGCCGAGGTGCATGAGCTGGCGAAGCCGAAGAAGAAGGCGGCCGCGCAAAGGCAGCCGGCCGAGAAGGCTGTGGCGAAGAAGACAACCGTGAAGAAGACGTCGGGCCGCCGTCCCCGCAGTGCCTAGGGGGTCTCCCTCAGGTACGTCGACAACGGCAGGTTCGTGGAGCGAGTGCGATGAGCCGAGCGAAGCACCGCCTGGAGCAGGCAGATCGTCCGGAGGACGGGCCGTCGGGCCCGAGCGGGCTGATGGATCTGCTGGGTGTGGCGGCGGTGCTGGTGGAGGCCGATGGCCGGATCGACATGTGGAGCCCCCAGGCCGAGGAGTTGTTCGGCTACACCCGTGGCGAGGCAGTCGGGCAGTACGCGGCGCCGCTGCTGCTTCACCCCGAGCACCAGGAGTCGGCGATCAGGCTGTTCGCCGAAGTGATGGAGACCGGCCGGGGCTGGGCGGGGGCGTTCCCCGTCCGGCACAAGGACGGCAGCACCCGGATGGTCGAGTTCCGCAACATGCGGCTGACGGACAACATCGGCGACCACTACGCGCTGGGGCTGGCCACCGACCAGTCCACGTTGCGACAGCTGGAGCGCGATGTGGCCCTGTCCACCCGGCTGGTCACCCAGGCCCCGATCGGGCTGGCCATCCTGGACACGGACCTGCGGTACGTGGTCGTCAACCCGGCCCTGGCGTCCATGCACGGTGTCCCCGAGGCCGACCACGCCGGCCGGCCTTTCCGCGAGATCCTGTCCGGTCCGCCCTTCGTGGCCGCGGAGATCGCGATGCGGAAGGTCCTGGAGACCGGCGCCCCCATGGTGGATCAGCAGGTGGTGGGCCGTACTCCCGCCGACCCGGACCACGACCACGCCTGGGCGGTGTCGTTCTATCGGCTGGAGGACCACCACGGACACGCGCTGGGCATCACCAATGTGGTGGTGGACGTCACCGATCGGTATCAGGAAGCCAGGAGAGCGGACCGGGCCCAGGAGCGCCTGCGCCTCGTGGCCAGCGGCTCAGCCCGTATCGGCACCACCCTGGAGGTGGAACGGACCGCACGGGAACTGGCCGACGTCCTGGTGCCCGACCTGGCCGACATGGTTGCGGTGGACCTCCTGGACTCCGTCCTGCGGACGGGCCGCACGGGCCTCGGCGAGGGCCCGGCGCTGTTCCGCGCTCTGGCGGTGAAGACCGCTTACCCCCCCCCACTGACGCCGCTCAGGCGATCGTTCCGCCAGGCCACCTCACTGCCTACCATGCCGACCATCCGGCGGCCCATTGCATCCGCACCCGCCGCCCTCAGCTGATCACCCACCTGCAGCGCGGCGACTTCTCCCGCATCGCCGCCGACTCCGACGCTGCCCGCCTCCTGGCGAAGGCCGGTGTGCACACCGATATGGCAGTCCCCCTCATCGCCCGCGAACAGATCATCGGTGTCATGGGACTCGCCCGTGCCCGCAACCCTCTGCCGTTCGACGAGGACGACGTCGCCCTTGCCTGCGAGCTGGCCTCGTCCGCCGCGTTGAGCATCGACAACGCCGTCCTGCACCAGCACATCCGCAGCGCCGCCGAGACCCTCCAGCGCAGCCTGCTGCCGCAGCTCTCGCCCCGCCATCCCGGTCTCGAGGTCGCTGCCCTGTACAGACCTGCCCAGGCCTTCAGCGAGGTCGGCGGCGACTGGTACGACGTCATCCCCCTCGACGACGACCGGACCGCCCTCACCGTGGGCGATGTCATGGGCAGTGGTATCCCGGCCGCCACCGCCATGGGCCGCCTGCGCACGGCCACCTCCACCCTCGCCGATCTCGACCTCGGCCCCGCCCGGATCCTCAGCCACCTCGACAAGATCACTCGCGGACTGGACCCCTACATCGCCACGTGCGTGTACGCGGTCTACGACCCGCACCGCTGCCTCCTGCATGTGGCCTCCGCCGGCCATCTGCCTCCGGTCCTGGTGCGGTCCGGCAAGCAACCCGAGCTCCTCGACCTGCCCACCGGCATCCCGCTGGGAGTCGGTGGCATCCCCTTCGAGACCACCACCCTCGACCTGAATCCCGACGATCAACTGGTTCTCTACACCGACGGACTGGTCGAAACCCGCAACGACCCCATCGACGAGCGCCTGGAAGACCTCCTGCATCTGCTGTCACCGCCGTACCACTCCGCGGAGGACACCTGCGAGCGCCTCCTGCAACGGCTCCGAGATCCCGCCGGTCATGATGACGTCGCCCTCCTCATCGCCCATGCAATGCCGGTCCGATAGGCGACTCGGCCTTCGCTCGCCTCTGCGCAGTGGCCCCGTCCCAACGTCTTGGGGCAAAATCCAGCCGCCACCGCCTGAACCGCGGAGGCGACCGGCACGCCAACTGCGCCCTTTGCATGATCGCGGTCACTCTTCGCAACCGCGGCCCGACCGCCCTGGAACCTGTAGGCACCTCACGGTGTCCACGGCGTCCCCCGCCACTCCTCCGGTCCACCCCCATGCCACTCGATCAACGACGACTCGGCAACGTCCAGTTCGTCCACACACTCGAGACCGGACCGCTGCAAGAACGCAGCAAGATCGTGCAGGCTGAACGCCGTGCCGAGAGTTTCACCGTCTACGTGAACACGCCGGCCACCGTGCTCGGACGGCGGAAACACGATCACGCGATGTTCGGCCATGACCCAACCCTCACCCAGTTCAGGCTCTTCCCACCAGCCCGCACCCGAAGACCGCCTGTCGGCGATGCTGGGTGGACGATCACGGGTGCGGGCATGCCACCAGCCTCACCCTGGACCAGGAAAACCGCACGTCCGGCTACTCCACGGCAAGGCCCTGAGGCCCTCCTCCTCGTCGTCGACTGCATGCGGATCTCACTCATCAGCGTGCTCGTCAGCCGGTCGAACTGCAGGTCGTCCGCCTCGCTGCCCTCAAGGTCCTTCATGATCCGATCCGCCTTGGAGTGATCCTCGATCTCCTTGTCGGCCGGTGCGTCCACACCCGCCACGCGCTCGCGCAGGGCCGGGTAGAGGTAGGCCTCCTCGGCAACCGAGTGGACGGATCCACCGGGCCCCGGGTGCCCGGCGTCGGCGGGCCCACACGAATCGCGTCAACAGCTCGGCTCTCGCAGAACGGGGATCGACCTGGCCGCGCCGACGTCGCCAAGCTCACGCGTGACGGCGGGTACTGCGGCGCGCCGGACATGGCAGTCGACTCCCCCTGCATGGCACCGTCTCCGGCGATGCCGATACCGGGACGGTCCGTAGGGGCGAACTCGGCCAGATGGGATACGGAACACCGGCTCCATCGTGGCGAGTGTGCGACCGCTGATCTGGTCGATCCGTGCCGGGATCACGGCCTCGATGTCGCGCCTGCGCAGACAGGAGCGGATCTTCGTGGACGCGTAACCCCTGTCGGCAACGACCTGCCCGGGCAAGCACCGGGGCCGCCCGGGCCCGCACCGGCTGACACTGATGCGGGCCATGACCTGCTCGAACTGGGTGCGGTCGTTGACGCTCCCAGCGGTGATCGTGAAGGCCGGCGGGCGCTCCTGCCCGTCACAGGCCGGACGGATCCTCGTGGTCGGCCCGGCGCGGGACGTCCTTGAGGCGGCCGGTCACAACCAGGTTGCCGTCGGGGGTACGCAGCGCGAGGTCGCCGGTGCGGAAGTAGCCGTCGGTGGTGAAGGAGCGTGCGTTGTGGTCGGGCGCCCGGTAGTAGCCGCGCAGGGTATACGGACCGCGGGCGAGGATTTCGCCGGGCTCCCCGTCGGGCACGTCCTTGCCGTGGACGTCGACGATGCGGATCTCGTCGTCGGGCGAGAGCGGGCGGCCCTGCGTGGTGAGCGCGGTCTCGTCCGGGTCGGCGGGCCGGGTGAGAGTGAGTAGCCCTTCAGCCATGCCGAAGACCTGTTGCAGGCGACAGCCCCATTCGGGGCCTATCCGTTCGGCGGTGGCCCGGTGCAAGGGCGCGCCGCCGACCTGCACGAGATGCAGACTGCTCAAGTCGGCTTGGACCGTGGGAAGTGTGTCGAGCCAGAGCTGGGCGACGGCGGGCACCACCGACGTGATGGTGACCCGCTCTCGTCCGATGACCGGAAAGCATGCGGCGGGTCCCGGGTCTTCGACCAGGACGACGGTGCCGCCGACGGAGAGGGTGCCGACGATGCCGGGGGCCCCGAAGGTGAAGTTGGACTCGGCGGGCAGCGCGGCGAGATACACGTCTTTCTCGGTGAGCGACACCAGCTCGGCGGCGGCCCGCGCTTGGTAGGCGTAGTCGTTGTGGGTGCGCGGAATGAGCCTGGGCGCCACGGTTGTACCGCCGGAGAGCAGGAAGAACGCCACCTGGTCGGCGCTCTGCGCCAGCGCCGGCCCGGGCGGGGCGTCGATGGAGCCCAGCGGGAAATAGTGGCAGCCCGTCGGGTCGATCGTCAGGCCGCCGTACAGGGACGAGGCACCCGGCGCCTCAAGGGTGAACACCCGCCGCAGGAAGGGCCCTCGGGCCGCGATGTCCGCGGCCATCGCCGTGTGGTCGAAGCCCTGGTACGTCGAGGGACCGACGTAGCCGACGGCCTGGGCGACCCGGACGAGATGGGACACCTCGGACGCACGGTGCGAGACCGGGCAGAACACGGGGACCGCACCGACGCGCATCAGCGCGAACACGCTGATGACGAACTCGGGAACGTTCGGTAGCTGGACGACGACCCGTTGCCCGGGCCGGAGGCCGCGCAGCCGGAATCCGGCGGCCATGCGGTCCACGCGACGGTTCAGGTTCGCGTACGTGATGCGGGTGCCGCCGTGCACGAGCGCGTTCCGCGGTCCGTACTGCAGGGCCCAGTCGCGCAGCAGGTTGTCCAGCGTGTTGCCACGCCAGTGCCCGGCCGCCCAGTAGCGGTCCACGAACTCCTCGGGCCAGGGCGTGCAGCCGTCGAGCATGGATGCCATTCGCTTCCTTCTGTACCAGCTTCTGCACCGGAAGCCGTGCGGGTCGTGTTTCGCCGTGACGGGGACGGGTCAGCGGTGGTCTCGGCGCAGCGCCCGTCTTCGCAACGCCGGGAGCAACTCCGCCGTCTTGACCCTGGCAATCCAATCCGTCAACACTCCTGTACGCAATGTGCTTTCCACACCATGAAAGCTGAATTCCATCAGCAGAAAGCCCAATGAGCGCCGCCGCCGGGAGGTGCTTCTGCGTGTCAGCGGGAGAGGAGCTGCTGGCCGCCGTCGACGTCGTACGTTGCGCCGGTGAGCGCGTCGTTGCACATGACATGAACTGCCAGGGCCGCGACGTCGGCCGGGTCGACGACCCGTCGGACGGGAAGGGTTTCGCGTAGTTCCTCGCGCCTGGCGTCGAGCCGGTCGCCCAGGAGTGAGGCCGACAGGGGTGTGTCGACGAATCCGGCCGCAATGAGGTTGACGCGGATCGGCGCCAGTTCGAGTGCCAGGTTGGCGATGAGGGCGGGCTGAGCCGCGGTGAGGGCGGCCACGACGGACATGCCGACAGCGGGGCGTCGGCCTCCCGTTCCTCCCATGAACAGGAGCGTGCCTCCGGCTCGGACCTTGTCACGGCTGTAGAGGGCCACCCCTAGCGTCATGGCGAGGCGCTCGTCGAACTCACGGCGGGCGTCGGCGAGGTCCATGCCGTCCAAGGGCATGTAGAAGGGGGCACCGGCCGTGACCATCACGTGGTCGACGGGCCCGGGCAGTTCATCGAAGAACTGTTTGAGTCGATCGGTGTCGGTGGCGTCGAACGCTGCCGTGCTGACCGGGTCGAGTTCGAGAGAGGCTTGCCGCAGCCGGTCGGGGTTGCGGCCGACGAGGACCACCCGGGCGCCCTGTGCACGGACCTGGCGGGCGGTCTCGAGTCCAATACCCGCGCTCGCGCCGATCACCACGACGGTCTGGTGGGTGAGTCCGCCGCAGGGTTCGCGGTTCGGCTCGCCGTTCGGCTCGCGGTTCGTCATCCGGATCTCCGGGAATCGGCCCCCGTCCGATTGTCCCTCGTCAGGTTGCTGATCGCCTTCCGACCGAAGCCGCGGCGGTCCGCGCGTCGACCGCCGCGCTGCAGCCGGCCCGCGAAGGCAGTTCCTTCGGCATGCTCAGGGCCCCTTGGCGGCGGCCGGTTCGACGGCGGCGCGGCACCGCCGAGATCCTGGACAAGGAGACCAACGCCTCCGGCTACACCAGCAACGACGAGCTGAGGTACTCGCTGCGCTCACTGGCGTGGCTCGACGACCGGGTTTCCCATGCCGTCATCCCGTGATGAGGTGCGAGAGGTCCCGCATCCACGGCCGGCTACATTCCTACGGCCTACGGTGTGTGCATGAACGAACGTTCCAGCGAAGTTCCGTCTGAGCTCTGTCCGGAGCTGCTTGCGCCAGGCGGCCTGTGGGAAGCGTTGGCTCGCGAGGCGGCTCGTCGCGGGCACAGTGCCGAGCCCATGGATGCCGTTGAGGGGTTCGATCCTGCGGTCGCCGCATGCTGCAGGCGTGGGGAGGCACGGTTCGCCGTATACGCGACGAATGGCGACGAACGCGAGTTCCGCTTCGAGATCTCCACCGACTCGGGCTGGCCCTGGGGTGCCTTCGGCAGCACCGCTGACCTCGCGGTGGTTGCCGCCATCTTGCACGCCTGGCGCGGTGGCGCATCGATCGACCAACTGCGGCGCGAGTGGCCGTTGCTCGCGGGAGACCCACTGGATGCAGCACCACCGGGGAGGGTGGTGTCGACCGCTTGGCGGCTGACTCTGGAACGCTCGCCGGTGATCAGGCTGGGCGACGCCGAACTGGCCGAGGCCCTGTACGCGCAGCCGACCCTGCGCGCCTTCTTCCCGTTTCCGTCGCACGGCGCGTTCAGCCTGCTCAGCTGCACTGCGGATCCGTTCCACGCGGAGGTTCCGCATGTGACTCCGGCCGGAGAAGGACTGTGGAACGTGGTCACACCGTCGTCGCCGCAGATACCGTCACGCGTGCTCGGCGCCCGCCTCAGCGCCTGCGAGGCCGCAGCGTTGGTGGCCGCGAACGTTCCTGCAGGCAGTGGCCCGGCCATCGAGGGAGGTTGGCCGACCAGCGCAACCACGGCCTGACTTGCGATCGCGCGATCCTCGACCACCGCCCCATTTTCGTCACCTTGCGGCCGTCATTTCGCTCGAGAAGTTCAGGCGGATGACGACGAACAACTTCATGCACACCCCGCTGCCGCAGCGACGTGGGACGCTGCAGGAGCTGGAGGAGCTCTTCCCGGAGGACGTCGGCCGCACCACGGCGTCCCGCTTCCGCTCGTCGCAGGACATCGCCATGCCGGTCCCTCTGCTCCACCAGTACGCGCTGATGACCGGTCACGGCGTACCCGGCAGGTTCAACTCGCACGCGATACAGGTCGGCGACCGGCTGCGGAGGCCGTGCGGCGCAGAGACGCCGGCACTGCCCACCACTGATCCGGGCGGTCCACCACCGGAGCGTTCGGACCGGTCTCGATGAACCGTGCGAGGCGCAGAAGGTAGGCCGCGATGCCCGCCGCGCCCTGCATCCACGTGGTGCCCGGGGGCAGCAGCGGCGGGTCCTTGCGGTGTTCGAGGAAGCGCCAGCGGGCGCCGGCCTCGTCCCTGATCGCCCGCTCCACCAAGGCGTCACCCATCCGGCGTGCCGCCTGCATCAGGGTTTCCGCCCTTGCCGTCGCCCCGCAGTCCTGCGCCGCGTCCAGAAGCACGTCCCCGACGCCCGCCGTTCCGCAGCAGCGGCCGTCGTTGTCCCAGAAGCCGGGGCGAAGGCGGTCGGGTACTCCCGATGCGAGGATCGAGGTCAGACATCGGTGCCGCAGCTCGCCGACCTCGAAGCCCGACACCCTCTCCACCCCCGCGTGCGACAGTGCAGCGAACAGGTGCCCGGTGCCCGCCGGACCGTGGCACCACGTGTACGTCACCGGCTCGACCTCCCGCTTCGACGGCGGGATGGTGTGCGGAACGACGAAGCCGCCGTCCTCCAACGAGCCCACCGACAGGACGTGTTGGGCCCCCTCCACCGCGGCAGCGACGAAGTCGTCCCGCCGCAGCGCCGCACCCGCTACCGCCAGCGCCGCGGCCACCCCGGCGGTGCCGTGTGAGTAGTTGGGCGCCCTCCACTCCGTGCTCGGCGCAATCCCCCAGTCCAGGCCGGCCTCCGTACGGTCCGCCACGTGCAGCAGGGCCTCGCAGCCCGTCGTCGCGATCCCCTCCGCGAACTCGCCGCCCGCCCAGACCGCCGTCAGCACCACACCCGCGGCGCCCATGATGATGTCGTTCAGGGGCTCGTCGGAACCTGGTGGGAACCCGACCGCGGTCTTCCACCCTTCGGGGGTCGCCACGTCGGCCAGGCGCCTGAGCGCGATCGATTCCTCGCCCGGGGCGAGGAGCTTCAGCGCCATGGCGTCGCCTGCCAGGCCGCCGTACAGCGAAGGTTCCGTTCTGCGCCTCGCCTCGGCCGACAGTCTGGTCACGATCCCCGTCGCCAGAGCCTGTTCGCGGCCGCTCAGCTCCCGGTACTGCGCGATCTCCGCCATCACCGGGGCCAGACCCGCGATCCCCGCGTACAGGGTGTCGCGGTCCTCCGCGGGAGCGGTGTCCCGGCCGTCCCCTGACACCGCTTCCGGCAGCCACGGGCCCTCGTCCTCACGCACGTGGCCCAGTACCCATGACCAGGCGGCCTCGCCAAGTTCCCGATACGCGTCGCTCAGCGTCACCCGGCCACGCTACAACTCGGCGATCCCACAGGTACCTGTGCGTCCTGCCCTCCCGCGAGGACGGAGACGGCTCACCAGGCCATCTCGTCGATCAGTGCCGTCATATCCGGTTCCCGGGTACGGCCGAGACTCTGCTCGGCCCAGATGACCTTGCCGTCGGCCGCATAGCGTGTCCCCCACCGGTCCGCGTACTGGGAGACCAGGAACAGGCCACGGCCTCCTTCTTCCGTGGTGCCCGCGCGCCGCAGCCGAGGTGAGGTGTTGCTGCGGTCCGACACTTCGCAGACAAGGGTCCCGCCCAGCAGGATCCTGACGCCCACGGGTGGAGCACCGTACCGGATCGCGTTGGTGAGGAGTTCGCTGAGGATCAGCTCCGTCGCGAACGCCGATTCCTCCAGTCCCCATTCCTCCAGTCGGCGGCTGACGTCCCTGCGGACTTCGGACACGGCCATCGCGTCGAACGGCACCTGCCAGACCGCGACCCTGGACGGGTCGAGGAGCCGGGTCCTTGCCACCAGCAGCGCCACGTCGTCGCTGGGATGCTCGGGCAACATGGTCTCCAGCGCACGGCAGGTCTCCTCCGGCGTCCGGCCCGCCCCGGCGACGGTCGAACGCATCATCGCCAGGCCCTCGTCGATGTCGCGTCCGCGGCTGTCGATCAGCCCGTTCGTGAACAGGATGAGCCGGCTGCCCTCCGGCAGGTCCAGTTCACCGGCTTCGAAGGGCTGCCCGCCCACACCCAGGGGCGGCGACAGGGGGAGGTCGGGGAAGGTCACGCTGCCCTCGGGATCCACCACGGCCGGCGCCATGTGCCCGGCGCGCGAGAGGGTGCAGCGCCCGCCTACCGGGTCGTAGATGGCGTAGAGGCAGGTGGCACCGGTCAGGGGTGCACGGTCGTCGTCGGTGTTCTCCGTGTGCGTGTCCAGCCGGGTCACCATCTCGTCGAGGCGACCGAGCAGTTCGTCCGGGGCCAGGTCCAGTGCGGAGAAATTCAGCACTGCGGTCCGCAGCCGTCCCATGGTCACCGCGGCGTGCAACCCGTGCCCCACGATGTCGCCGACGACCAGGGCCACCCGGAAGCCGGGGAGAGGGATCACGTCGAACCAGTCGCCGCCCACGCCGGACTGCGCCGGCAGATAGCGGGAGGCGATCTCCAGTACGTCCTGGTCGGGGAGGCCCGAGGGCAGCAGGCTGCGCTGCAGCGTCACGGCCATGGCGTGCTCGCGCGCGTACCTGCGTGCATTGTCGATCGCGACGGCCGTCCGGGCGACCAGTTCCTCGGCCACCGCGACGTCCTCCTTCTCGTACGGAGCGGAGTCGGTGCCGCGCCAGAAGTTGACCATGCCGAGGACGACGTCCCGGGCCTGCAAAGGAACGGACATCATCGAATGGATGCCGTAGTCCAGCGCCTGCCGAGCTCCCTCCGGGTCCTGGGCCCGCCAGTCCTCGGCGGTGTGCAGGTCCGGGAGCAGGACGGCCTTTCCACGTCGCAGCGCCGCCGCCATCGGCGTGTCGGCCTCGACGAACCGGATCAGACCTCCCACCGGCTGCAGCGGATGCCCGGCCTGCCCGCCCAGTGCTGTGCGGCGCATCTGGCTGACGGCACCCGTGGGCTCCTCGCCCCGCAGTACCGAGTCGAGGATCTCCACGGTGACGAAGTCCGCCAGGCGCGGGACGGTCACCTCGGCGAGCTCCTGCGCGGTACGCCGCACGTCGAGCGTGGTGCCGATCCGCATGCCGGCCTCGTACAGGAACGACAGCCGGTTCCGCGCCACCTCGGCCTGGCCGGACAGGGCCGCCAGCTCCGTCGTGTCACGGAGGGTGGCGACCAGACTGTGCCCGCCGCCGTAGGGTGCGGTGGGCCGGATGTTCACCGCCAGCAGCCGGTCCCCGGTCGGGAACACCTCGTCGGACACGGCTTCACCCGACACCAGCAACCGCGTCAGCCGGGGCCCCAGTCCCAGTTCCGTCACCTTCCGCCGGTCGGCGTCCTCGGCCAGGCCCAGCAGCCGGCGTGCCTCGTCGTTGGAGAGCAGCAGGCGCCCGTCGCCGACGATCAGTACTCCCTCGCGCACCGCGTGCAGCACGGCATCGTGGTGTTCGTACATCCGGGTCATCTCGGCCGGACCCAGTCCACGGGTCTGCCGTAGCAGCCGCCGGCTGACCAGAGCCGTGCAGCCGGTCGCGAGCGCGAGTGCCACCGCCGCCGAACCGAGCAGCACCGGCACCTGCCGTTGGAGCATGTGTCCGAGCGTTGCGTACTGGACCCCGGCGCTGACCATGCCGACCACGCGCCTGCTCGCGTCCGTCACGGGGACGACCGCACGAACGGCGTCGGACGGTTGGCCGTGGTACGTCTCGGTGAACGCCTCCCCAGCGGCAGCTCGGCCGACGCCCTCCGCCTTCTTACCGACCAGCGTGGGATCGGTGTCGGTGAGCCGGACTCCATGTTTGTTGAGGACGGCCATGAAATCGACGCCGGATCCTCGCCTCGCCCGCTCCGCCGCCGCCTTCAGCCGGGAGCCCGGATCCGGGGACAGCAGCGCGAGTGCCGTGCCCGGCGCGTGCGCGAATCCCTCCGCCGCGGCCAGTGAACGGTTCGTGGCTTCGCGCTCTGCATCGTACTGCCCCTGCACCACGAGGGAAGCGGCCGCCGCAGCGACCACCAGCAGCATGATGAGGGCCTGCAGGAGAAAGACCTGCGCGGCGAGCGTGCGGACGCTCAGGGACGACGCGAGGCGGCGTCCCTGTGACGGCCAGGGCCCTGGACGAGAGGGCGGATCGGACGACCGCGGTGTGCTCGGCGGTGACGCCGCTCTTACCCAGAGCCAGGGGGAACGTCCCCTCATGACCCTTTTCTAGCATTACGTCTCCCTGCTCGGCGACCGGTGCGCCCCCGAGTGCTTGTCCTCGACAACCACTCCCCCGCGCTCCGCCGGCTTCCACGACCGACCGAAACGGCCCCAGGTCGGTGAAGTGTGGAACGGGCGCGACTGCCAGCCGACTACGCCGAGTGCTCCTGGCCCGGGGCGGCCCGGCGGCGCACAGCGAGGGCCGCGATGTCGTCGCCGAGCCTTCCGCCGCTGTAGTGGAGCAGGTCCCGGTGCAGCCGGTCCAGCAGCTCACGGGGCGGCATCGGGCCGAGCTGCCGCATCCAATCCGGCAGCGGGAAGAACGTGCCGTCGCGGTCGCGGGTCTCTGTTACGCCGTCGGTGTAGAGCAGCATCTGGTCGCCCTCCCCGAAGGGGACGGTGTCCACGCTGTAGCAGTCTCCGAGGAGCATCGCGAGGTTGAGGGGCGGCGAGGGCGTGGCGCACTCGAGGACGCGGATCTCCCCACGCTGCAGCAGCAGGGGCGGCGGGTGCCCACAGTTGAGGATTCTGATCTGCCCACCGCCGTACGGGATCTCGGCGATCAGTGCGGTGGCAAAGTGCTCCGGTTGTTCCGCGGAGTGGGTCGCGAGGCTGTAGCGGGCCATGCTGGTCTCCAGGCGATGGATGATGCTCCGCAGGTCGGGCTGGTCGTACGCGTTCTCCCGGAAGCAGTTGATCACCGCCGAGGCCGCCCCCACCGCCGGGAGCCCCTTGCCGCGCACGTCGCCGATGAGCAGGCGGACGCCGTACGGCGTGTCGGCAGCCTCGTAGAAGTCACCTCCGATCCGGGCCTGCTCCTGGGCCGCCAGATAGAGCGACTCGATCTCGACGTTCTGGATGGTGCGCGGCAACGGACGGAGCAGCACCTTCTGGGCCGCGTCGGCGACGAGCCGGACCTGGATCAGCATCTCCTCGCGCTGGAGTCGGAGATGGCTGGCATATGCGGCCGCCAGAGTGACCGCGGCGATCGCAGCAGCCGTGTACGGCGTCCCCAGGTCGGTGTAGAAGAAGCTGAGCGTGATCATCGCCAGCAGGCAGAACGCCCCCAGCATGATCGTCGGGAGGACGGGCCACATCGCGGCCGCGAGGGCGGGCGCCGCGGGCAGGAGGCGGCTGAAGGCGATCTCTCTCGGGGTGGCGAACGCCAGGCCGGTGATGAGGACAGTGAGGATCAGCGGCGACAGCAGTACGACGTCCCGTCGGCCACCGTACAGAGCGCGGCGGCGCCGGAACCGGCCTGACCTGATCACAGAAGGCATCTTATCGGGATCAAATGGAAGTCGTGCCGTGAAGAAGTGGACACTCGTCTGCCGTTGCCGATCGCGGCGAGGCGCACGGCGGGGCCATTCGAGTGGCGCCCGGCCGTCAATGGCGTCGGTGACGGCGCGTATCTCCGGGAGCCGATCCGGGTCCGCGCGCTCCACTTTCCGTACCAGTTCTGGTCCAACCAGTTGACCAGTCGGCTCTGCCTGTCCACCCTGATCGGCATGCCCCGGCAACACATCCGGCGTGAGGCGGTCTCGGACCAGCTCTTCGCCCTGCTGCGCGACAGGATCCTCGGCGGGGAGCTGCCGCCCGGTTCCGCGCTCACCGCCGAACGCGACCTGGCGGGCGAGTTCGGTGTGAACCGGCATGCGGTCCGTGAGGCCGTCAAGCGGCTCCAGCAGGCACGGCTCGTCGAGGTCAGCCACGGCGGCCGCACGCTCGTCCTGGACTGGCGGCGCACCGCCGGACTCGACCTCGCCGTGGGGATCGCCGCGGCCGACAGCGGGCCCTCCGTGGAGGACCTCGCCCGGGACGCCCTGGAGATGCGGGCGTGCATCGGTGCCGACGCGGCACGGCTGTGCGCGCTCCGGTGCTCCGAGGAGGCCGCCGCGGACATCGTGGAGGCCGCGGGCCGGTACACGCGCAGCGGGCCCGACCTGGCCGAGTTGAGCGCGGCGGACATCATCTGGTGGCGGCTGATCGTGGAGGGCTCCGGGAACGTCGCCTATCTGCTGGCCTTCAACAGCCTGGTGGACGGCGCGCTCCCGGTCGCCGACGTGCCCGACGACCTGCGCACCGCCGAACTCCTCGACGTTGACGCCCATGTACGGCTGGCGGCACACATCGCGGCGCGCGAGGCCGGGACGGCCGAGCGGCTGGCGCGCGAGCTGCTGTCCCGCAGCGTGCCCGCCACACCCCGGAAGGCGGTGCACTGAGAATGATCCCGGCCGTGGTCTACGCGATACCGGCGTTCGTGCTCCTGGTCGTCGTCGAGGCGCTCTCCTACCGCTTCCGCCCGGACGACGACGAGCGCGGTTACGAGCTGCGCGACACCGTCACCAGCATGTCCATGGGCGCCGGCAGCCAGGTCGTCGCGGTGCCGTGGAAAGCGGTAACCATCCTGCTGTACGCGGCCCTCTTCGCTGTCTCACCGTGGCACCTGTTGCCCTCCTCCGGGTGGACGTGGGTGCTGTTGTTCTTCGCCGACGACCTGGCGTACTACGCCTTCCACCGTGCCCACCACCGGGTGCGGGTGCTGTGGGCGAGCCATGTGGTCCACCATTCCAGCGTCCGCTTCAACCTCTCGACCGCTCTGCGCCAGAGCTGGACGCCGATGACGACTCTGCCGTTCTGGCTGCCGTTGGCGCTGCTCGGCATCCCGCCGTGGATGATCCTGCTCCAGCAGGCCGTCAGCCTCGTCTACCAGTTCTTCCTGCACACGGAACGGGTGGACAAGCTGTGGCGGCCGGTGGAGTGGATCTTCAACACGCCCTCCCACCACCGCGTCCACCACGGCTCGAACAACGTCTACCTGGACCGTAACTACGGCGGCATCCTCATCATCTGGGACCGGCTCTTCGGGACCTTCCGGCCTGAGGGCGAGCGGGTGGTGTACGGCCTGACCAAGAACATCGACACCCACAACCCGCTGCGCGTCGCCTTCCACGAGTACGCCGCCGCCTGGCGCGACGTCCGGGCGGCGCGACGCTGGCACGACCGTGCCGGGTACCTGTTCGGACCGCCGGGCTGGTCACCCGGGACAAAGGGGTGAGACAGAGGGGTGTGACAAAGGGGTGACATCCGTCGCGTTCAGCGGCCTGTCTCGCACGGCCCTGTCTCGCGTGAGCGGACGGGTGGCCTTCGGTTCAGCACTGTGGCCGACGTCCGTGATTCGCCCCGTGCTTGCGCCTGGACTTCTTCTTACGGCGACGCTTCGAGGACATGAGATCCCTCTTTCTGGTGGTGCCGGGCTCCGCGGGGCATGCGCCCCCGTCATCCCGAACCAGCCTAGTACCGGTTGATCGGGTGCGCTCGGCCCAAGACGCGGCCTGATCCGGTCCTGCCCCTCCACGGAAGCCGTACGCGCACGGCCGGCCACGCGAGGGGCGGCCGGCCGTGCGGACGAGGACCTCAGACCGGGGGCAATGTCCACCTCTGAAAGCGGGTGGGGTGAGAGTGACGGCCCCGTGGCGATGCCGGGCCGCTCACCGCTCAGTCGTCAGTGGACGTGACGGCCCCGCGTGAAGGACTCGAACACGTGGCTGAAGTACCAGGTGTCCTGGGCGATCCCGGAGCAGGAGTTGGCGCCGGCCGTGCCGACGCAGCCGCCGTTGTCACGCTGGAGCGCCCAGAAGGACAGGGTGTCGATGCCCCTGGCCGCGGCCCACTTCTCGACCGTGACCGCGTCCGGGGTGGTGAAGGTCTCCTCGGGACCGTAGTCGTCGATGCCCGGCATCTCGGTGACGCCGATCACCCCCCACAGCCTGGCCGGGTTCTTCTTCGGGTAGAGGGCTGCCAGTTGGCCGTGCAGGCCCGCGGCCGCGCTCTTCGTGTCGGCCGCCATGTCGTGCCGGACGCCGTCCCAGTAGTCGAACGTCATGATGTTGACGACGTCCACGCGGGCGTGGTTGTCGACGGCGTTCTGCAACAGGGCCACACCGCTGGGCGCGAGCCCGGTGTTCGTCGTGGGCAGGGTGTAGGAGAACTGGAGGTTGTGGCCGGTGCGATCGGCCCAGCGTTCGGCCTTGGCGATGGCCTTGTTCCGACGGTCGATGCCCGCGGTGTCGGTGATGGAATCGGCCTCCACGTCGAGGTCGATCCGCGTGATGCCGTAGGTCCTGGCGAGATTTTCGTACACCGCGGCGATGGCGTCGACGCTGGTACAGCTGTCGGCGAGTTCGGTGCCGGTGGTGTCGGCGCTGTAGCCGCCGAAGGACGGGATGACGTTGCCGCCACGTGCCTGGATCGCGGCGATGTCGTCACCGAAGGCCGCACGGGCGATCGGCTTGGTCGTGTCGCCGTTCCAGTACGCGGTGCACGACCCGGCCACGGGCGTCTGGAGGAAGGCCATCGTGAGGTATTTGTTGCCGGACTCCGCGGCGAGCGCGGCCGGGCTTTCACCGGTCCACGTCTCGACGTAGGGCGCCGCCACGTGTGCGGGCATGGGTCCGGCGGTGCCCGGGGACTGCTGGCCCGAGGCGTGCGCGCCGCCTCCCCCAAGGACAACCAGGGTGGCCGACAGGGCAGTCATGCCCACGTTGGAAAGCAGTGCGCGGAGGGGACCACTTCGTCTCATTGACGCTCCCATGGCGAAATGAGCAGGCGGGAACAGGGAAAGGACCGGGAGGGCTCCCCTGAACCGGGGGCGGACAGCGACCATCGTTGGACTAGACCAATCGTCTGTCAAGGTTCTTTACAATCACCTGACCCGAGCCTGGGCGTCGACTCCGGTACGCGTTGGGCGAGTTGACCGTGTTCCTGTGACGGCCCGTGTCCTAGGGGACCAGTTGGTACACAGACCGCCTCAACTCGTCGTAGCTGCCGCAGGGTGCGGGTCGGCAAGATACGACGCCTCGGGCAGAAGGGAAGGGCACAGTCTGCAGCAGGGGAGAATGCACGCGAGGTGAGGAGCAGGGATGGCAACAGGACACGAGCACGGACCGGTCGCTCCGGCGTCGGACGAGCCGACACCCGCACTGGTGACACGACGTGTCCCGCGCTCGCCCCGGGCCGCCGTGCTCTTCCTGCACGGCGGCAGGGAAGACAGCCGGGCGCCGTCGCGGCCCTGGCAGCCGGCGGCACTGAGGATGAAGCCCTTCGTACGGGCCGTCGCCGCAGCGACATCCGACCACGGCATCCTCCTGGCAGAGGTCCGCTACCGGGTCCAGGGGTGGAACGGACTCGACGCCGATCCCCTGCGGGACACCCGGCGGGCGCTGGCGGAGCTCTGCCGGCGCTTCGGGCGCATCCCCACCGTGCTGGTGGGCCACTCGATGGGCGGCCGGGCGGCCCTGCGCGCCGCGGCCGCACCTGAGGTCAGTGCCGTGCTGGCGCTGGCACCCTGGTGCCCCGACGGCGAACCGGTGGTCCATCTGCGGGGCAAGGACGTCATCGTCCTGCACGGAGACCGTGACCGGGTCACCGATCCCCACGCGTCGGCGGCCTTCGTCAACCGGGCCCGCGCGGCGGGTGCGCGGGCGGACACCGTCCTCATGGCGGGCGGCGACCACGCCATGCTGCGCCACAGCGGCACCTGGCACCGCACCGCGAGCTCGACCGTGGCCGGCCTCCTGACACCCCGGCCGAGCGCGGGTTCGGACGTACACCCTTCACCACTCTGACCGCATGAGGGACGGCTGAGCGTCCCCAACTCCGAGGCGTGAACGCCGTCCCTGTTGCCGCGGGCGCCCAACCCCACGCGCGTCAATGCTCGATGTGCATCCCGAAGCCTTCACCCGGGATTCACCATCCGGACCCGGCTCCCTCTTCCCCGGCATCGACCGGCACCCTAGCCTCGCCAGGCCTCCATGTCCCTTCGTCGGAAGGCCACTTGACGCATGCGTCACCCCCTACTGCGCACGGCTAGAGCGTGTCTCTTTGATGGGTTGGTCAGCTGATCGGATGTGTCTGTCCGATTAGTGATCACTACGGTCCAGCCGATGTCGTCGACGGCATCCGCTGCGGCGAGGACGGCGGCGAAGATCTTCTCCCACGTGCCGTCGACGGCCCACCTGATCAGCCGCTTATGGGCCGTCTGGAACGAGCCGAGCTCCTCGGGGAGGTCCCGCCAGCGCGAGTTGGTGCGGTACTTCCACGCGATGGCCTCGAGCGTGCCGCGGTGATCGGCCCAGCGCCGTCCCCGGACCGGATCGGCAGGCATGAGCGGCTCGATCCGGGGTTTCCCCATTTTTCAGGCGTAGGCGGTGGTGTTCGGGGATCCTGTCGAGGTACCTCTGAAAACCACTGTAAGGAGACCCCCAGTGCGCCGCCCGACCCGGAAGGCCTTCGCCGCCCTCATCGCCGCAGCCGGCCTCGCCCTCCCCCTCCTCACCCCCACACCCGCCTCGGCTGCCACCGCCACCAGCCGCTTCGCGAACTACCGCTACGGTGACTGCCTGCGCGAGACCTCCGAAACCGGCCTCAAGGGCGACCGCTGCACCACCGGACGCGGCAGCCTCCTGTGGCAGTGGAACGGCCGCCTCAACACCAGCACCACTCTCAAGAACAACTTCTGGGGCCGCTGCCTCGACAGCAATGACCGGGGCGACGTCTACCCCCTGCGCTGTAACGGCGGCTCATACCAGAAGTGGCGCACCGTCCAGCCCGCCGCCCGCAGCGCTATCATGCTCCAAAGCGTCGGCACGGGCCGCTGCCTCTACCAGCAGGACAACGGCTACTACCGCACTGCCCGCTGCGACCGAGGCGCCCAGAACCAGCGCTTCACCATCGGCTGAACGGATCTCTCGACCGCTTCAAGATGCCGCCGGGCGAGCAGCTCTTCTTTTGCGCGAGGCCGGAAGGCGGTCCGTTGGCCGCGGTGGTCATGACCTTGAACGGGGTGTTCTTCCCGTCGCAGATCAGATGGTGTTTACTGCCCGTCTTTGCGCGGTCGACCGGTGACGGGCCGGTCGCCTCGCCCCCTATTTTCGCGCGGATGCGGGAGGCATCCACGCAGGCCAGGGTCCAGTCCAGGGCGTCGGCCGCGTGCAACTCGGCGAGCAGGATGCCGTGCAGCGTCTCGAAGACGCCGGCCTCATGCCACCGACCTCAGGTTCTGTCTCTTTAGTCAGCGTCGTGCCCAGATGAGGATGGCGGCGAGGTGGAGTGCGGCCTGGTAGGCGATGGCGAGTTTGTCGCATCGTGTGGCCAGGCCGCGCCACTGTTTGAGGCGGTTGATGCACCGTTCGACGGTGTTGCGCTGCTTGTAGGAATCGGCATCGAAGCCGGGCGGACGGCCACCTCGGCGGCCCCGCCGCAGACGGTGCCCTACTTGGTCCGATGGCTGCGGGATGACCACGCGGATCTGCCGGCGGCGCAGGTGGCCGCGGATCGCGCGGGATGAGTACGCGCGGTCCGCCAGGACCATTGTGGGGCGAGTCCGGGGCCGGCCGGGGCCCGTCCTGGGCACCCGGATGCGACGAGCTCTCGGACGCAGGCTGTCCCGGCCAGTGCGAGGGCCAACGGCCGAACCTGGCACAGTACTTGGCCACTCACTACGCGGCGCAGGACGTGTGCCACTGCTGGGGCGGCGCGGCCGAGACCCTGGAGGACTCCGTCGCCGACTCCGCTCTCGCCGCATGGGCGAAGCTGCTGGGACGCCACCAGGAGGCCGACGCCTTCACCGAGCGCGCCGCCTACTGGCGCAACGTCTTCAACCCGGCCACCGGGTACATCCAGGCCCGTAAGCTCGACGGCACCTGGGTGACGCCGTTCAGCCCGGCCGGCGAGCTCGGGTTCGCCCAGGGCACCAGCGCCACCTACACCTGGATGGTGCCGCAGGACGTGCACGGGCTCGCCGACGCGATGGGCGGCCGGGACCGGGCCGCCGCTCGCCTCGACGCGTTCTTCCACGCTCCCGACGGCTCCTGGTCGCTGCGCGGGGGCGACCCCCTGCGCTACGACCCCACGAACGAACCCGGCATTCATGCGCCCTGGCTCTACAACGCGCTGGGACAGCCTTCGAAAACCCAGGCGACGGTACGTCAGATCCTTGACACCGTCTATGGAACCGGGCCCAAGGGCCTGCCCGGCAACGACGATCTCGGCACCATGTCCGCCTGGTACGTCTTCTCCGCCCTCGGGATCTATCCGCAGACCCCGGGGCGCGCCGCTCTGCTGCTGGGCGCACCGGTCTTCCGGAGAGCGGTCGTGGACCGGCGGGGCCACGCGGACATCGTCATCGCCGCGCCCGGGGCCGACGACGCGCACCGGTACGTCGACGCCGTGGACTACAACGGGCTGAACCTCGCGCGCTCGTGGGTCGGGGCGGACCTGATCCTCTCGGGCGGCAGGCTGGACCTCCGGCTCGCCGCAGCGCCCAACACCACCTGGGCCACGGACGAGAGCGGCCTGCCCTGCCGCACACCCCGGCTCGGTGGGGCGTGGCGCCACGCC
>NZ_JBEXYL010000095.1:0-29175 GCF_040630895.1 Streptomyces sp. NPDC005728 | reverse complement strand
ACGTGTTGCCCAAGGGGGCGACTCTGCCGCTGATGATCGGGCTTCCGGCGCTGCTGGCCGGGTCGGTGGTGGCCTTCCGCGGCACCGGACAGTCCATCTGGCTGTTCACCGCCTCCGGTATCGGCGCTGCGGTGTCCGTCGCCTTCCACCTCGTCTTCGTCCGCCTGCACCGTCAGACCTCATGAACCCCGGCACGCGTGGCAGCGCAAGCGATCCGATGGACGGCTTCGACGCCACCATCCACGCCCCGAACCGGCTGCGCATCTGTGCTCTGCTCGACACCGCCGACGAGGCCGAGTTCGCAGTGGTGCAAAAGCAGCTCGACGTCTCCGCGTCGGTGCTGAGCAAGCACGTCACGGTGCTGATGGAGGCCGGATACGTCGAGCAGCGCAAGGCCGTGCGCGACACCCGTCAGCGCGTATGGCTGTGTCTGACCCACGACGGGCGACAGGCCTACCAGGCGCATCTGGCCGCCCTCCGCGCGATCGTCGGGCCGTAGCGTTGCCGGCGATGGCGCCGTGGTGGAGCGGCCTCACCCGGACGTCCAAGCCTCTTGGATCCGCGCGAGTGGGACCCAAAGGGCGCCCGCCGCCCGGGGTTCCGATGTGCTCCAGCCCGGGGCCGGCGACGTCGGCATGACGCCACCGGCCTGCGCGGCGAGGGCGTCGACGTGCGTTGGCAGGCGTTCCTGCGGAGATTCGGTCTGGAGCACACGTTCCGCACGATCAAACAGACCCTTGGCCGGACTCGCCCAAAGCTCCGGACCCCTGAGGCAGGCGACCGCTGGACGTGGCTCGTCATCGTCGCCCACACCCGACTCCGGCTCCTCCGCCGAGCTGCCGCCGACCTCCGCCGCCCGTGGGAGCGGCCCGCTGAGCCCGGTCGGCTCACCCCCGCGCGAGTCCGCCGGAGGTTTCGGCACCTCTGCCTCACCGTCGCCAGCCGCTTGCGCAGCCGCCGTTCCCTGTGTCACTGCCTGGCCCGAGCGGGAAGGCAGTGACTGAAGCCCCCCGGCTCAGGCCCGTTCGATTTCGGGCATCAGCGCGGCGGCGCCGGTGTCGGCCGGACGCCGGGTCAGCGGTAGCAGGTCGTGATGCCCGTATGCCACGGGCAGGCGATCCCGGCGAAGCCGCCGTTGGGGACGACGTCGATGCCCAGGGTGTCGCCGCCGCGTAGCACCTGCCGGTCCGGTACGAGTCCGTCGGTGCCGTCTCGGATCGTCTCGACCAGCCAGCGTCCGGCCCCGATGGACAGCGGTACCTCGGCTGTGCGGGCGGGGCCGGCGTACACCCCGCCCAGGAACCAGCGGTCGCCGCTGCGGCGGGCGAACACGGCCTCCTGGCCGGGGTGTCCGGCGAGCAGGCGGGTGTCGTTCCAGGCGGCGGGGATCTGATCGAGGAAGTCCCGGGCCAGTGGCCGGGCGTCGTAGGACTCGGGGGTGCCGGCGAGCATCTGCAGGCCCGACTCGTAGGCGACCGTGAGCCCGACCTCGGCCGCGTCGGAGTCGGGGCGCATGCCGACGCGCTGGAAGCCGCCGGGGGTGAAGTCCATGGAGCCGATGACGTTGCGGGTGAACGGCAGCGTGGTGAGGTGGGCGGCGGTGTTGGTGCGCTTCTCCTCGCCTCCGACGCCCTCCAGGGTCATGACCTGCGGCCAGGTGCGCTGGATGCCCTTGGGGACGGTGGAGCCGTGGAAGTCGATCATGAGGTGATGGGTGGCCGTCTCCCGGAGGATGGCGTCGTACCACTGGAGCATGGACTGCGCCTCGGAGTTCATGAAGTCGATCTTGACGCCCTTGACGCCCCACCGCTCCAGGGTGGGCAGCCACTGGGCGCGTTCCTCGGGTGTGTCGAGGTCGCGCTGGTGGATCCAGACGATGATCCCGACCCCCTTGGCGCGCGCATGGTCGACGAGTTGGGGCATCCAGCTGTTCGTCTGCCAGTTCGGGTCGGTGGTGTCCCATGCGTCCGTCTTGAAGTACCAGCCCGCGTCGACGGCCTCGTAGGGCCAGTGCCGCTCGGCGGCGTAGTCGACGTACGCCTTCTGCGCCGCGAGGCTCTGGCCGGCCGTGCGGCCGCCGGCGAGCCAGGTCCACAGCACGGTGCCGGGCCGGATCCACGAGGGGTCGGCGACCCTGGAGGCGGGGGAGAGGTCGTCGGTGAAGGTGGAGCGGGCGACAGTGGCGAGGTCGCCGGTGACCATCGCCCGCCAAGGGGTGGTGAGGGGGCCGTTGGTCTGTACTCGGTCGTCGGCGAGCTTGATCCGGTAAGTGCTGCCGCCCTGATCGTGGGCGAGCCGGGCGCCGGAGTATCTGCCGGTGAGGTCGGACTCGGCGAGCAGGGCGTAACCGCCGTCGGTCGCGAACAGCGCCTGGTCCGCGTACTCGCCGGTGGGGGCGGTCGCTGCCGTGTACTGGTTGAACTGGCCCTCGTTGTCGACCCGGTAGGTGCTGAGCCACGCGCCGGCGTCCGGTGGAAGGCGGAACGCGGAGGTCTCGCCGAGCACGTCGCCGTACCCGGCGGGGAGGACGTACCGGTAGGCGACGCCGTCGGCGGATGCACGGACGACGAGGTCGAGCCGGGCGCCTGCGGGGGTGGCGAACGACAGGCGCGACTCGTTCATGTGGACCCGGCGCGTCAGCCGTTTGCCGGACCTCGTCCGGTATTGCTCGTCGAGCAGCCGGTCCTTGCGGTGCAGGAAACTCAAGTCATGGGAGAAGTCGGCCTGTTCGGTGATGATGCCGACGGGGGACGGCTCGATGACCGTCCGGCCGCCACGGGACACCGACAGACTCAGCGTGCCGGTCGTGTCGTCCAGGGCCACCCGTGCACGGGGTGCACGGGTCGCCGCTGCGGCGGTGTGAGAAGGGGCGGACACGGCCCAGACGTGCCCGGTGGAGCCGGTGTCCTGCTCGGCCCGCGCGGGCGCGGTCGCGAGGAGCGCGGCCGCCAGCCCGGTGCAGAGCGCGGCGACCGCGGTCCTGATCGGAACCGCCATGAGAACCCTCCCTGTGGGTGAGGTGGGACGGTGCGTGGTCGCTACGGCAGGCCCCAGGCCGGGCCCGGCTCGCTGAGGGTGACGGGCGCGATGACGAGGTCCGGCCGCGAGCCGGAATGGACCAGTACTTCGCGGCCCTTGGGCAGGTCGATCGCGAGGATGCCGTCGCCGAGGTCCTGGGTGCGGGCCGGAGTGCCGTCGTCCAGCAGGACGGTGAGGGCCCCGGTGAGGCCGTGGCGGAGCTTGAGCGGCTCGCCCGCCAGGCTCTTGATCCGGATGAAGCGGGTCGCCCCCGCCTGGCGCACGGCGCTGACCAGGAAGGCGCCCTGGGTGCGGAAGTCGTGCAGCGTGACGTCCGCCCAGGCGGACGGCACGGCCGGGAAGACGCGGAGCACGCCGCCCCAGCTCTGGCAGAACATGTCGTGCAGGGACTGTGAGGCGGACAACGGCGTCTCGATGACCGGGCCGGCCTCGGTGTAGTGCGTGTTGGCACGGCAGGGGAAGCGGGTCGTGGGGTCGAAGAACTTGCGCAGGTAGGTGATCGCGGTGTCACCGTCACCGGTCATCGCGTACATCGAGGCGGCCCCGGTGTAGCTGTAGCCCCGGTGGGCGCCGGTCAGCGCATGCCAGTGCGCCACGGACTTCGCGATCAGGTCGCGGCTGCCTGGCTGGTCCCAGTTGACGAGGTACAGCGGGTACACCATCAGCAGGTGGGAGTAGTGCCGGTGGGACTGCGCGTACGGGGTGTCGGCGCCGATCATGAAGCCGTTGTCGTCGACCGGGTACGGCGTGAGCCGGGCCAGCACCTCCTGCCAGCGAGGGGTCAACTCGTCGTCGATGCCCAGGAGTTCGGCGGACTCGATGAGCGTCTGGCAGCCCCAGCGGATCAGCGCCAGGTCGTAGTTGGTGTCCTGCGGCGGCACGACGGGGTACTCCGGCGAGAGCGTGCTCGGCAGATGGAGCCTGCCGTCGCTGCCCGGAGTGAGGAAGTGCAGGTAGTAGTTGATCGCCCGGCGCAGCACCGGGTAGATCGTGTCGCGCAGCAGCGCCTTGTCCATGGAGTGCCGGTAGGACAGCCAGACGTTGTGCAGCGCCCAGGTGAGGTCGCCGGTCTCGGCGCCGGTGCCGGGCCGGCCCACCTCCCGGTTGGCGAACATGTCGGAGCTGCGGCCGATGCCGGAGCTGTCCGCGCGGTAGGCGGCGGGGACGTTGGCGACGAGCTGCTCCTGGTTCTGCCGCAGGGTGGTGGCGAGCGCATCGAGTTCCGGGTGGTTGAAGCCATGGATGAGCCAGTACTCCAGCTGGACGTTGAGGTTCCACCAGACCGCGGGCCAGGGCGTGGGCTCCAGCCACGGCCCGGAGGTGGCCATGACGGGGGCGCCCGCGCGGCTGGCGGAGGCGACCTTGTAGAGCTGGATCCAGTGGAAACTCTGCAAGCGCTGGTCGGGGAAGGAGACGAAGCTCTTCCGGTAGAACCCGTGCCACCAGCGGATGTGCCGTCGTCGCAGGACGCTGTACGAAGGGGCGTGCCGGAGGTTGCGCAGCGAGGCGGCCTCGGCCGCGGTGTCGGACGGCGCGCTGTGCCCGACGCTGAGCAGCAGGTCGTCTCCGGTGCGGCGGTACGCGGTGGCGGTCTGGCCGCCGCCGGTGAGGGGCTGGAGCACCTGCTCGGTGCCGTCGGAGGCGGTCCGCGTGGTCCAGGGCGGGTTGGCGGTGTATCCGGTCGGCGGGGCCTCGCTGATGCGCCGCGGACTGACGGCCTCCTCGGGGTGAAACGTCCAGGTGACCCGTTCGCCGCCGCCGGCCTTCACGCGGGCGGCGAGGACCTCGTCGTGGATGAGGGCGGAGAGAGTGAGGGTGCCCGCGGTGGTGGTGATGGTGCCGGTGAGCTCGGCGTTCCACAGGCTCAGCCGCCAGTCGACGGCGGTGATGGTGCCGACCGGTTCGAGGGTGAGGTGCCCGACCGGCAGGCGGCAGGTTCCCCAGCCGCTGCCGAACTCGGGCCGGTGGTCCTGGACGCGGCCGTGCTGCACGGTGAAGCGGACCTGGTTGGTGCCCGGCTCCTGGTAGATCATGCTGCCGAGCAGCCCGTCGCCGAGGAACGGGCCCTCGTACCAGAGGGCGGGCAGCCTGGACCACAGCAGGTCCTGGCCGCGCAGGAACCCGTGCCAGGCACCGTCGGTGGTCATGGTGTCGCGGAGTCTCCAAGGGCGTCGGGCGACCCCGGACACCGGACGACCGCCGCCGGACCCCGCCTCCTGGGCGGGCTGTCCGGCGTGGGCCGTCCCGGGCAGGGCCGCCGCTGCCGCTCCGCCCAGCGCAGTGCCGAGCACGGCCCTGCGGGGCACCGGTGAGCGCTTCCCCGGCTGCGAGGTCATCATCGTCCTCCAGAGCTGACGGATCGTCGATTCATCGGGTGTATCGGCGAACCTAGGCAGGCTTCGTGCCCCTGTCAACGACTCCGGCGGCTACAGAACCTCTTGACTCCTCCGATGTATTGGGCTGGAGTGTGGCGGTGGGCGGAGTCCGCTCCGTCAGCGCGTGACGGCAGTCGCACCGTCGCTGATGTGCAGGACCGCGTCAGTCGTGTCGAGGGTCGGCCCGTCCAGCGGGAAGTACCCCTGCTGCGGGGTGGTGTCGGTCCGTGTGCGGGCGGCCGGGACCGCGCTGCCCGCTGTCAGGCCCCAGGTGGTGATACGGCTCTGGAGGCGGCCCTCGTAGGTGTCCGGCTCGGGATCCCGCAGCCCGAGAGCCTCGCTGCGGCCCAGGCTGCCGGCGACGAAGGAGTACTGCTCGCCGAGCAGGGACTCCACGATGGAGCCGGCGCCGCACCAGGTGACGGCCTTGTCCGCGAGGTGCCAGGTGCTCGGGTTCCGTTGCAGGTGGAGGTTGTGGGCGAAGACCAGCGTCGGGCCCCGTCGCGCCTCGATGCTTCGGACGTCGAGGAGGTTCTGGGCCATGAGTGAGTCCCGGGTGGCCAGCAGGAGGTACATCCGTGCACTCGTCTCCAGGCGCTGTGCTGCCTGCTGGTGATACCGCAGCAGGCCGAGACCGGCGGTGAGGTGTGTCCTGGCCCGCAGCCACTCGGCGCGAGAGGTCGCCGCGATCAGTTCCGGTGCGCGTGCGTAGAGCGAGTTGACCATGTCGTCGGCGATCACGCGCAGCTTCTCGGCCTCGGTCGTGGCGCCGATCGACATGGCCGGGTCCATGACCGCCTCCGTGCGACTCCAGCGTTCGTCATCGCCGAGGAGACTCGCGAGGTCGGGGGCGGGGGCTAGGCCGACGTCGACGGCGAGTCGTAGATAGTCGCGGGCGTGTTCGAGAGAGCGGCGTGGGCTGGGTGCGCTGGTGTTCTCCGTCGGAGCGTCGAACCCGTGGAAGGCCAGTCGTTCCTCCGTGGGGCGGCCTGCGTTGTACTCGCGCATCCAGGCGACCAGTTGCCGGTTGGCGTCCAGGTTCCCGAAGCCGTGGGAGAAGCCCTCGCTCATCACCCCATCGAGGCTTCCGACTCCCTCCTGGACGAAGTCGTTCACGCCGAGCGCGGCCACGCGATCGGTCTCGAGGGCGATCGACCGAAATCCGCGGCCGACCAGCTGGACGAACAGCTCGTTCCGGACATGGGCGAAGGCCGGTACCTGGTGCGTCGGTTCACCGAGCGCCAGCAGTTCACATGAGGCGGGGGTGAAGTCCCGAATTTCCTGGCTCATGTCCCTCAATCGTATCCTTGACAGACCGGTTGAGACTTTTGAGGGATCTGAGCGCACATCCTTGCGGTAGAGTCTCAAACCGGTGATCACCTTGCGACCGGCCGACCTCGCGCGCGAGCACGGCATCTCGACCCAAGCGGTCCGCAACTACGAGCGGGACGGCTGCATCCCACCCGCCGAGCGCACCCGTAGCGGCTACCGGGTCTACTCCGAGGTCCATGCGGCAGCACTCCGCGCCTTCCTCGCCCTCATCCCGGCGTACGGCCACTCAACCGCCGGCCGGATCATGAACGCACTCCACGACGACGCACTCGACGACGCGCTGATGACCATCGACCGCGGGCACAGCCAGTTGCTCCGCGACCGGGACACCCTCGGTGCGGTGCGAAGAGCGGTCGACCACCTGACGGCGGAGTCCGACGCCGCTCCGGACCTGGCCGTGGACCCCGGCACCCGGACCATCGGCGAACTCGCGCACCAGCTCCGGGTCACCCAGGCGACTCTGCGCAACTGGGAGAGCGCCGGTATCCTCGTCCCCGCACGGGACCCGGTCACGCGATACCGCGTGTACCGGGCGAGCGACATCCGCGACGCCGAACTCGCCCACCTCCTCAGACGCGGGGGCTACCCGCTGGACCACATCTCCACCGTGGTCCAGCAGATCCGCACGGCCGGCGGCACAGAAGCGCTGGCCGCCGCCCTGGCCGACTGGCAGCGCAAACTCACCGCACAGGGGCTGGCCATGCTGAACGCAGCCACTCAACTCAGTCACTACCTGTCCATTACTCCCTGAGCTTGTTCGTCGGCCGTTCAGACGTTGCGTCGCGATGAGGGTCTTCTCGCCGCGGACGACTTTGCCGACGTCGTAGCAGGGTGCCTGGAACTTGTACTTCGTGCCGGTGGGCCGTCCGTGGCCGGGCCGGTGGGGTTTCGGTGCTCTGGCGGCGCAGGGCATGGTCGCGCGGAGGTTCCGAAACCCCCGGCGCTCCCGAGCCGGCATCAGCCGTTCGGTGCTGGTCGGCTGCTCCCACGGGTGCCGCATGTCCTGGACGAGGCGGCGGGCGAGCCGGAGCTGAGCACGGGCGGCGACGACCAGCCAGGTCCAGCGGTCCGCAGTCTCCGGGTCTCGCAGCCGGGGCCGCGTCCAGCCCAGGGCCTGCTTGAACAAGCGGAAGGTACGCGAGCGCCGCTTTCCCACCCGCCCTCGACACCTGTCGGTTGACCACAGGGCTCAAAGGCCTGGGCCCTGTTATGCCCACCTGTCCGGCTCACCCGGCCGCCAGCCCGGGAACAGTGTCTGGGTCTCCCGCACATTCATCCGTGCGTGCAGCCAGGCGTGATACACAACCGCCAGGCGCTCCCCGCCGGTGCCCGCAATGAGTCGGTCGCGGTACACGTGCAGTTCCGCATCGGGCATTCTGCAGACCCAGCCGACGTACTCGAGCAGCGTCATCCCCCGGCCATCGGCCTCCTCGGTGAGGATGGCTCGCTGGTGGTCCTCGAGCCAGTCGATCCGCTCCGGGTCGACCCTGAAGCGGGTGAGGGTGCCGTCGGGTGACTCCTCGATGGTCCAGCCATCGTTGTCGTTGCGTCGCGTGGGCATGGTCAGAAGTATGGGTCTACGCCCGGCACTCAACCACCCCTTCAACGTGGCACATCGCCTCCGGACACCTCCCGACAAGCGCCCGGGCCAGCAGTGTTCGGCTCCTGAACTGCGCGAAGGCGCAGCTCAGGATCGAAAGCAGGCTCTGAGCCCGTCGGACGAAGCGTCAGCCGGCCGTGGTCGGGTCGATGAGCACACCCGGGTTCAGGATCCCGGCCGGGTCGAGCGCCCGCTTCGCGGCCCGAAGTGCCACGGCGAAGGGCTCCGGACGCTGGCGGTCGTAGCCCGGCCGGTGGTCGCGACCGACCGCGTGATGGTGGGTGACGGTCGCACCGTGATCGTGCAGGATGCCCATGGCCGCCGACTTGATCTCGTCCCACATCGCCGCTTCCGAGCCGCGCCGGCCCGGAGCGATGACGGTGAAGTACGGCGCGGGTCCGTCCGGATAGACATGGGTGAAGCGGCAGTTGATCATGCCGGCTGCGCCCGTCACTTCCTTCACAACGTCGGCCAGTTGCCCGCGGACGGCCTCGTACAGCTCCGGCGTAAGGCTCCACGTGCAGGCTGTCTCGAACGTCTCGGTGACCACGCTCATGCGGGCGAGTGCGTCACGGAGGTACGGCATTCTCAGGAACGCCGAACGCCAGGTGTCGGCGGCGCCGTCCGGGGTGCCGGGCTTCGTCGGCGTGGGCGAGCCGCCGTGGTCACGGGCCAGGGTGAGGAGTTCGGTCAGGCGTCCGTCGACCGGGGAGTGCGCCGACTCCACGCCGAGGACGAGCACGCTCTCGCCTCTGCGCGCGACTCCCGCGAGACCCGCCTCCCCGGGGTCCAGGAGCCGGCAGTTGGCCGGGTGCAGGCCCGACTGCGCGACAGCCCGCACGGCGTCCATGGCCGCGTGGACGTCGTCGAACAGCACCGTGGCGGAAGCCTTGTGACGCGGGCGTTCCTGGAGCCGCATCCAGGCCTCGGTGATGATGCCGAGCGTTCCCTCGGAGCCCAGGAACAGCCGGTCGGGTGAGGGTCCCGCGCCCGAACCGGGCAGCCGCAACGACTCGTTGACGCCGATGGGCGTCACCACGCGCAACGACTCCACGAGGTCGTCGACATGGGTGTACAGCGTGGCGTAGTGGCCTCCCGCCCGGGTGGCGAGCCAGCCGCCCAGGGTGGAGAACTCGAAACTCTGCGGGAAGTGACGCAGTGTCAGCCCGTGCGGCCGCAGTTGGTCCTCCAGGGCGGGGCCGAGGGCGCCGGCCTGGATCCGTGCGGCCCGGCTGACCCGGTCGATCTCCAGTACCTGGTCCAGGGCGGAGAGATCCAGCGACACCACACCGCGGTGCGAGTCCCCGCGATACTCGACCCCGCCGACGACCGAACTGCCCGCGCCGTACGGTACGACGGCCACGCCGGCGCCCGTCGCCCAGTCGAGCAGGTCGACCACGTGCTGCTCGGTGCGGGGGCGGGCCACCTGGTCGGGCGCTGCCGCGAGGTCTCCGCTCAGGGCGCGGATCACGTCCCGGTACGCCTTGCCGTACGTGTGCGAGGCGCGGTCCCGGGGTGCGGCCGACATCAGCGGGGCAAGAGCGGCGGGCGGCTCGACGCGTACCTTCGGCAGCGCCGGCGCGGAGACCTCGGGTACGGGCCGTGGAGTGTCCGCCGCCCCGGGGACCAGTTGCCCCAGAGCGGCGCATTCGGCGTCGGACAGCGCCTTGTCCACTGCGCCCCAGCCCCACCACGAGCGGCCCGTGGAGGAGCTGGAGGGTGAGGCGTACGGCATCGGGTTCTCGGCCACAGGATTTGACCTCTCGGTAATTTACCCTTTGGTAAGTTACCGCAACGTATAGTGCCACCATGACGACCGCAAGAGCCTCGACAGCACCGGATCCAGCCGACCGTGGTCCGCGAGCAGACCGCAGCGGAAACCGCGGCGCCGGCACCAAGGGCGTCCCCCGGGCCCGCCGGGAGCAGCAGATCATCGCCGTGGCTCTCGAGGAGTTCGGCAGACACGGCCACTCCTCGGCGTCGATGGCCGAGATCGCCCGCCGTGTGGGCGTCACGAAGCCGATGCTCTACACCTATTTCGGCTCCAAGGACGGCCTCTACGGGGCGTGCGTCGACCGCGTCGGCCCCCGTCTGCTCGCGGCGATCGACCAGGCCATGACGTCGAACCCGCCGGAGGGCCGGCTGCCGCACACGGTTCTCACGGCCCTCTTCGAGGCCCTGGAGGATCAGCGGCACGCCTGGTTCGTGCTCTACGACCGGACCCTGCTGCCCGGCTCCGAGCCCTGGCACGCCGCCCGAAGCCACCGGGAGGCCATCGACGCACTGGCGGCCTCCGGCACCGCCGCGCTGCTGCACGGCCAGGGTAACCAGGACCCCCTCGACGCCGACGCGCTCAAGCACGTGTGGACGGGCACGGTCAGCTCACTGGTCGGCTGGTGGATCTCCCACCCCGAACTGTCGGCACAGGACATGAGCACCCGGTGTGCCCGCCTCCTTTCTGCCGTCCGGCAGGGCGCGTGAGGGGGCTCAGGCCTCCAGGCGGGGCAGGAGGCGGTCGAGCCACGCGGGGATCCACCAGTTGGAGCGCCCGAGGAGGAACATGCTCGACGGGACGAGGACGAGACGGACGAGGGTGGCGTCGAGTACCACGCTGACCGCAAGCCCGAGAGCGAGCATCTTCACCACGACCGTGGGCGAGGTGGTGAAGGACAGGAAGACGGCGGTCATGATGAGGGCGGCGGTGGAGATGACACGGCCGGTGGCGGCCAGACCGGTGCCGACCGAGCGGGTGTTGTCCGCCGTGGCGTGCCAGACGTCCGCGATGCGGGAGAGCAGGAAGATCTCGTAGTCCATGGAGAGTCCGAAGACGATGGCGAACATCATCATCGGGACGTAGGACTCGATGGGCACCGGCTCGTGCAGACCGAGCAGGCCGCTGCCCCAGCCCCACTGGAAGACGGCGGTCAGGACGCCGTAGGAGGCGGCAGTGGTGGCCAGGTTCAGCAGGACCGCCTTGAGCGGGATGACCAGGCTGCGGAAGACGGCCGTCAGCAGCAGGAAGGCGGCGGCGAGCACGGTGGCGATGATGACGGGCAGGCGCCGCTGAACGGTGTCACGGAAGTCGACCTGGGCGGCGGTGGTACCGGTGACGTAGCCACGTGCGGTCGTGCCGTGGAGGGCGTCGGGCAGGGTCTGGTCGACCAACGTGGTCACCAGCGTGCCGGTGGTCGCGTCCTGCGGGGAGCGTGCCGGGGTGACGGTGGCCGTCAGGAGCCTTCCGTCCGGGCTGGGCCGGGGCGTGGTCGCGTCGGCGACATCCGCCGTGCTGCTCAGGGCGTGCTGAACGGTGGAGGCCAGACGCGATGCCTGGCTCCGGTCGGCACCGAGGTCGACGACGACGGTCAGCGGGGCGTTGGCGCCGGGCCCGAATCCCGGCCCGCGCGCGTCGGTGATCAGGTCGTAGGCGGTGCGGCTGGTGGTGCCTTCGGGGTCGGCGCTCGCGTCGACGTGGCCCAGCCGCATGGACAGGGCGGGCAGGGCGAGGAGGGCCAGGACCGCGGTACCGGCGCAGAGGTAGCGCCAAGGGTGCCGGGCGACACGGGCCGCATGGCGCTGCCATCCGTCGCGGTCGCCGGAGGTCTCGGCGACGGGCCTGCGCAGGGCGAACCGGTCGATGCGGCGGCCGGTCAGGCTGAGAGCGGCCGGAACGAGGGTGACGGCGGCCGTCGCCGTGACCGCGACGGCGACGGAGGCGGCAAGGCCGAGTTTGCCTATGAAGGTGAGACCGCAGGCGTACAGGCTGAGCATGGCCACGACGACCGTGATGCCCGCGACCAGGACGGCGCGACCGCTGTGGGCGGTGGTGCGGGCGGCGGCGGTGACCGGGTCGTGGCCGTCGATCAGGTCCTGCCGGAACCGGGTGGTCAGGAACAGGGCGTAGTCGATGCCGACACCGAGACCGATCATGGTGGCCAGCGTGGGTGCGGCGGTGGCGAAGGACACGGTCCCGGCGACGATGCCGACGACACCGAGTCCGGTGCCCACCGCGACCAGCGCGGAGACCAGGGGCAGCAGAGCGGCGAGGATGCTGCCGAAGGCGAGGACCAGCACGAGCAGAGCGGCTGCGATGCCGACCAGTTCGGCGGCCCGGTCGTTGGCGGGTTGCCGGGTGACCTGGTCGAGGTCACCGCCGTAGGCGACCTCCAGGTGTGCGTCCCGGGCCGGCCGTGTCGCCCGGTCCAGCTGATCGGTGTAGTCGTGCCCCAGTGTCTTGGCCTGTATGTCGAAGCGCACCGAGGTGTACGCGGTCCGTCCGTCCTCGCTGACGACCGGGGCGGAGGCGGACGTCACGTGCGGCAACTGCGAGAGGGCGGTCACCGAACGGTTCACCGGCGTGCTGGACGCGACGGTCCCGTTGTCGGTGTGGAAGACGACGCGGCCGCTCGAGCCGCCGGCGCCCGGTGAGTGGGCGGCGAGCAGGTCCGCGCCGGCAGTGGACTGCGTGCCGGGCAGGGTCACCTGGTCGCTGAAGGCAGGTGCTGCGGCATGCCGGCCGGTCAACGCGGCCGCCAGGGCCACCAGCCACAGGGTGATCACCACCAGGGGGTGGCGGGCGCACCACAGGCCCAGTCGGGCCGGCCCGCCGGTGAGGTGCGGGGGAGCGGGCGCTGTCGGTGTCTCGAGGTCGGATCGTGCAGGCACGGCAGGCTCCAGCGTCGTCAGGGCGGGGTGGTGGAGGCGACAGTAGAGCAAAAGTGTCACGACTGCCATTTGTCATGAGTGACAAGTTATGCTGGAGTCGTGCCCACCCAAGACCCCACGCCCGCCTCCGGGCTGCGCGAGCGCAAGAAGGACCAGACCCGTCAGAAACTGCGTGCCTGTGCCGCCCGGCTCTTCGCCGAGCAGGGCTTCGCCGACACCACGGTCGCCGACATCGCCGCCTGCGCGAACGTGTCCACACGCACGTTCTTCCGGTACTTCGACAGCAAGGAAGGCCTGCTTCTGCCGGACGGGATCGAACTCTTCACCGCCGTCGAACACGCCCTGGCGCAACGCCCGTCGGACGAACCACCCCTCGACGCCGTCTACCACGCGCTGCTGAGCGCGGCCGCCGATTTCCGGAGCACCAGCCTGACCGCCCTCACCCACCCGCTGGACGGAACGGAACAGCTGATCGCCGCACGACTGATCCAGGCCTTCACCGAGTTCGAGGACCGGCTGACCCGCCTGGTCCAGGACCGGCTGCCCCCCGAGACGCCGGACGCCGATCTGTACGCCGCCGTGGTCGCCGGCGCGGCCCTGGGCACGGTCCGCGCCATTCTGCGTACCCAGCGCGGCCGCCGCGCCGCCGGCACGCACAAACCCGCCGCCCTGCTCCCTCAGGCCTTCGAGATCCTGCGACAGATCGGACACAGCACCCCATGAGCCGCCGACGCCTCCTGCTCGCCGCCACGGCCGCCCTCACGGTCATAGCGCCGCTCACCGCCGGGGCCCTGGTCACACACCGCGCCGAACAGCGCATCAGCCGCGTCGCGGCGTGCCGCCTCGCTCCCGTGGGCGACGTCAGCGCCACGCTGGACAGCTCACTGGCGCCCGTGAAGATGCTCGGCGGAAGCATCGGCGACGTGGACATCCACGCGGGCGAACTCAAGCGCCAGGGCACCTCCATGGAGCTCGACGCCCACCTGCGTCAGGTCACGACCAGCGGCGCCATCCAGGGCGGCGCCGCGACGGTGACCGTCCCGTACGCCCAGCTCGCCAAGCGCCTCCCCGACGCCGGAAGCGGCACCCCGTGGACACCCGGCATCGACGGCACCGGTCTGACCTTCACAGGCACCGCCGGATCCCTGGGGTTGCCGGTCACCGTCCACACCGACCTCAGACTCGACGCGAACACCCTCGTCGTCACGCCCACCGAGGTCACCGTCCTCGGCAGCACCTTCCCCGTCGGCGACCTCCCCGGCCGAGCCACGGACACCGCACTGGCCCAGCGCCTGAAGCCACGCACCGTCCCCCTCACCGCGCTCCCGTCCGGCGTACGGGCCACCAGCGCCGAGGCCACCGAGGACGGCCTGGCCCTTCACCTCGCCCTGACCGCCACCGCCACCCGCCACCAGGTCAGGACCACGAATGGCTGCGCGACGACGTGACGCCACGCCGCCGACCTGACCGGAAGCCGCTGCATCGGCCTGTCCGGAGGCCCCAGGACAGGCCCTAGACGGCCAGCCGTGAGTCGGCCAGGGGCAGCGGCGGGAGCCGTGTGCCGTCCACCCATGCGGCGAACAGGCCGTCCAGCGGCTCGTCCGCGTACCGGGCGACATGCGCGGTGAACGTCGCGGTCGTCACGGCCGCGCCCCGGTGCAGTCCCGCCCAGCCGCGCAGCATGCGGAAGAACGCGTCGTCGCCCAGGGCGCAGCGCACCGCGTGCACGGCGAGCCCGCCCCGCTGGTAGAGCCGGTCGTCGAACATCAGCTTGCGGCCCGGGTCGGACAGCCGCAGGTCCTGCGGCAGCGTGGACAGCAACCGGTGAGCGATGGTGGCCAGTTGCTGGGCGGTGCGGCCGCCCGAGCGCTCCGACCACAGCCACTCCGCGTACTTGGCGAGGCCCTCGTTCAGCCAGATGTGCCGCCAGTCGGCGATGGACACGCTGTTGCCGAACCACTGGTGCGCCAGCTCGTGCGCGACCAGCCGCTCCGACCCTCTGGCCCCGTCCACGTGGTTGGCGCCGAACAGCGACAACCCCTGCGCCTCGACCGGAACATCGAGTTCCTCGTCCGTCACGACCACGGCGTACTCGTCGAACGGGTACGGGCCGAACAACATCTGGAACAGGTTCATCATCGCGGGCTGCCGGGCGAAGTCCCGGGAGAACTGCGGAAGCAGATGCGCCGGGATGTGCCCGTGCTGCGGCACACCGCCCGGACCCGGGTCGCCCAGCAGCACGGTCTCGTACTTGCCGATCGCCAGCCCGACCAGATAGCTGGAGGTGGGCGCCGCCTGCTCGTAGACCCAGGTGGTCGTCGAGGCCTTCGTCGTGCGGGTCAGCAGACGCCCGCCCGCGACCACCGAGTACGCCGACGGCGTCGTGACCGAGATCAGGTACGACGCCTTGTCGGCCGGCCGGTCGTTGCACGGGTACCAGGACGGTGCCCCGATCGGCTGGCTGGCCACCAGCGCCCCGTCGTGCAGCTCCTCCCAGCCGAGCTCGCCCCAGGGGCTGGCCACCGGCCGGGGGTTTCCCGACCAGTGCACCTCGACGGTGAACGCGGCCCCGGCCCGCAGCGGCTTCGCGGGCCGGACGCGCAGCCGGCCGCCCCGGTGCGTGTAGTGCGGCTGCCGGCCGTCCACCCGGATCCGCCCGATCTTGAAGTCGGCCAGGTTCAGCTGGAATTCGCTCAGCGGCGCCCGCCCCACGATGGCGTTGATCCGAGCGGTGCCGGACAGCCGGTTCGGCCCGGGCCGGTAGTCCAGCGTGAGCTCGTAGCGATGCACCCGATAACGGGAATCACCGTTGCCCGGGAAGTACGGGTCCGGACCCATGGACTGCTGAACTGCCACTGCCGCGTCTGCTCCCTGCGCTGTACTGGTCCTCCGTGCCGGCGCACCACTCGTGACACCGTCCGCCTCCGGGAGGCCCGCGCTCAGGATCGCCATGCCTCGATCGGGTTGCCGAGCCAACGGGTCTCGTCCGGGACGGATTCCGCGGCCATGACGAGCGACGCGGGACCCAGAGTCGTACGGGCCCCGATCGTGCTGCCGGGCAGCACGATCCCGCCAGGACCCAGGGTGGCGCCCTCACGGAGAACCACAGTATCCGTCCGCAAGATCCGGTCGTGGAAGAGGTGCGTCTGGAGCACACAGCCCCGGTTGACCGTGGCGGCGTCCTCCAGGGTCACCAGATCCGTCTCCGGCAGCCAGTAGCTCTCCACCCAGACGCCCTTGCCGATGCGCGCGCCGAGACCCCGCAGCCACGCCGTCATCACCGGCGTGCCCGGCACCGAACCGGCCAGCCACGGCACCGCCAGCACCTCGACGAACGTGTCCGCCAGCTCGTTGCGCCACACGAAGGAACTCCACAGCGGATGCTCCCCGGCCCGGTGCCGCCCCACCAGCGCCCACTTCGCGACGATCGACACGACGGCCGCCGCGGCACCCGCGGCCAGCAGCACCAGCCCCGACAGCAGCGGCGCCCACACCCCCAGCGCGCACAGTGCGGCCACCGTCAGCCCGGCCAGCGCCGTCGAGCACAGCACCGGCACGATCCTGCACAGCTCCACCAGACCGCGCGCCCACAGCAGCCGGGCGGGCGGGTCGTAGGTACGGCTCTGGTCGCCGTCGCTCGCGCTGCGCGGCAGCTTCACCGGCGGCAGGCCCAGGTACGAGGTGCCCTTTTTCGCCTTCTTCGGCGTCGCGGACAGCACCCCGACCAGACCGCCCTCCGGCACGCTCCGGCCCGGCCCCGTCATCCCGGAGTTGCCGAGGAAGGCCCGCCGCCCGATCTCCGCACGGCCGATCCGCAGCCAGCCGCCGCCCAGCTCGTACGGCGCGGTGAGCGTGTCGTCCGCCAGGAAGGCGCCGTCACCGACGGTGGTCAGGCTCGGCAGGGCGAGCACGGTCGACACCTCGGCGCCCTGCCCGATCCGCATCCCGAGCAACCGCAGCCACACGGGCGTGACCAGCCCGGCGTACAGCGGGAACAGCGTCTCCCGCGACAGGTCCATCAGCTGGCTGACCGTCCACGCCTGCCAGCCGATCCGGCTGTGCGTCGGATGGGTGCCCTCGCGCAGGCCCAGGCTCAGCACCCGCACGGCGACCAGGATCAGCAGCGCGTACGCCAGCCCGAACGCCAGCGTGGCCGGGACCAGGGCAAGGGCCGCTCCGCGCAGCGCCTCGCCGAGCCCGTCGCCGGGCGCCACGAACAGCCCGGCCACCAGCAGCGCGGCCACACCCGCCAGCAGCGGCAGGGCGCTCAGCGCGACGCCCGTGATGCCGTACATGACCCGCCAGTACGTGCCCCGTTGCGGGCGCTCTTTTGGCCAGTTCCGCTTTGCCTTGCCGAGCTTGGCCGCCGGGGCGCCGGCCCAGCGCTGCCCGGTCGGGATCTGACCCGTGACCGCGGACCCGGGCGCGACCTCGGCCCGCTTGCCCACACGAGCGCCGGGGAAGAGCATGCTGCGGGTGCCCACGACGGCGTGGGCGCCGACCTTCACCGGCCCGATCTCCAGCCGGTCGCCGTCCAGCCAGCACCCGGAGAGATCCACCTCGGACTCCACGGCGGCCCCGCGCCCCAGCTTGAGCATGCCGGTGACCGGCGGCAGCGAGTGCAGGTCCACGTCGGCGGCGACTTTGCCGCCCAGCGCGCGTGCGTACCGCTCGAGCCACGATCCGGTCAGCGAGGTCGCCCCGCTGAACTCGGCCAGCCGCTCCGCGGTCCACAGGCGCAGATGGACGCTCCCACCGCGCGGATACCGCCCAGGGCGCACGCCCCGCAGCAGCAGCCGAGCCCCGCCCGCCGCGACCGCGATCCGCCCCGGCGGGCTGAACAGCAGCACGGCGCCGGCGGCGATCAGCCACCAGGAGCCCGTCGGCAGCCACGTGTAGCCGGGCAGCAGATTGCCGAGCGCGGCCAGGGCCAGCACCCAGCGCAGTCCCAGCACGGTGAACAACGGCACCAGCAGGAGGGTCTGGACGATCTGGGCGCGGACCGGGACCGGCGCGACGGTGCGTGCCTTCCCGTCGTCCTGCGCCGAGGCCGCCAGACGCCGGGCCAGCTTGCGCAGCACCGGCTGCTGGTAGATGTCGAGGACGGCTGCGCTCGGGTAGCGGGTGCGCAGCCGGGTGGTGAGCTGGGCGGCGGCGAGACTGCTGCCACCGATCGCGAAGAAGTCGTCGGAGGCGCTGCTCACCGGGATCCCCAGGACCTCCGCCCACTGCTCGGCGAGCCAGGCCTCGGTGCCGTAGAGCTGCTCGGCCTTCCCGCCGGTCTCCAGGCCCTCCAGGGGCCACGGCAGCGCGCCTCGGTCCACCTTGCCGGAGGTGCGGGTGGGCAGCTCGCCGACGGGAGCGAGCAGCGGCACGAGAGCCGCGGGCAGCTCGGCGCGCAGCTTCTCGACCGCGGCCGCCTGGTCCCATCCGTCCTGCGTGACGACGTAGCCGACGAGCAGCTGGTTGCCGCTGCGGGCGGTGCGCACGGCGGCCGCCGCACCGGCGACCCCGGGCAGCGCCTGCAGAGCGGCATCGACCTCGCCCAGCTCGATCCGCCGCCCGCCGAGCTTGATCTGCTCGTCGGCCCGCCCCAGGAAGATCAACCCCTCGGGCTCGGCCTTGACCAGGTCACCGCTGCGATACGCCCGCTCCCAGCCCAGCGACTCCAGCGGCGCGTACTTCTCCGCGTCCTTCTCGGCGTCGAGATACCGGGCGAGCCCGACCCCGCCGATCACGAGTTGCCCGCTGCCGCCCATGGGCACCGGCTCCCCGGCCTCGTCCACGACGGCCAGCTCCCAGCCGTTCAGCGGAAGCCCGATCCGCACCGGCTCCTCGCCGGTCATCAGTGAGGCACAGGCCACGACGGTCGCCTCGGTGGGCCCGTAGGTGTTCCACACCTCGCGCCCCTCCGTGACCAGCCGCTGTGCCAGCTCGGGCGGGCACGCCTCACCGCCGAAGATCAGCAGGCGTACGTCGTTGAGCGTCTCGGGCTCCCACAGCGCGGCCAGCGTCGGCACCGTGGACACCACGGTGATCTCCTGCTCGACCAGCCAGGGCCCGAGATCGGCACCGCTCCTGACCTGCGACCGGGGCACGGGCACCAGACACGCCCCGTACCGCCAGGCCAGCCACATCTCCTCGCAGGAGGCGTCGAAGGCGACGGACAGCCCCGCCATGACCCGGTCCCCGGGCCCGATCGGCTCCTCGGTCAGGAACAGCGCGGCCTCGGCGTCCACGAACGCGGCGGCACTGCGGTGTGTGACGGCGACACCCTTGGGCTTGCCGGTGGAACCGGAGGTGAAGATGATCCAGGCGTCCTGCTCGACACCGGGCCGTCCGGCGGACACGTGGGACGAATCGTGCGCGCCCTGAAGGCCGGGCGAGGCGTGATCGCCCGGAACGTCGTACGGGTCCTGCACATCGATCCGGTGCCCGCCGCCGATGACGGCCCGCACCTCCGCCTCCCCGAAGACCAGCTCGGCACGTTCGTCCGGGTCCTCGGCGTCGACGGGAACGTAGGCGGCGCCGGCGGCGAGCACGGCCAGAATGGCGACGTACAGGTCATTGGTGCCCGAGGGAACCCGCACGCCGACCCGGTCCCCGAGCCCGACGCCCGCCTCGGCCAGCCGCCGGCGCAGCTGCTCCACCTCGACCGCGAGCGTGCGGTACGTGAGGCACGTGCTGCCGTCGTCCAGGGCCGGCTCGTCCGGGCGCGAGCGCACGGACGCGTCGAAGACGTCGACCAGGGTGCGCGGCGAGGCGGTTGGCCCCGCGGAGAAACGTGCCGTATCGCCGAACTGCTCAAGGATCTCGTCGTCGAGCAGGCCGAGAGCGCTGCTCTCGTGTGTGGCTGCCATCCGGTCCTCGCGTCTCGTGCCCGGAAGCCTCCGGGGCGCTGGCGGGCCCGCAGGTCTGCCTGGGGTTGTCCGGCTCCAGCTCCGTAACAAGCCGGATATATTAGTACGACGCTAGCCGCGGCCGCTGCCCCGGGCCACTCGGGACGCCCGTTCGGGGGTACCCGGGTGATCATCCGTATGCCGCTGACCTGCTGATACGTAAGCAGGACGAGAGGTGGCCCACACCTGGTACCAAGGGCGGGACAAACGCGGGCAGTTAGTGCACGCCGTCGGCTGAGGAAATCACGGGCCGGGGTCGTCCGACCGCAAGGCGCGCTCCTGAACCGTCAGTTCCGCGTCGCGCGCGTGCTCGCCGCTGAGGTCAGCACCTTCAGCGCCACCGCAGGATGGAACAGCACGGCCGGAGAGGCCACCATGTTCACCACCCGCGCGAACCTCGCCCACACGGCCGCGTCCTTCACCGCGACACGGAAGAGGCGCAGGTTGTACCAGTGGGCGAAGCGCGCGGCGAGGGGCTGGCCGTCCGGGTTCCACATCAGGTCCGAGTTGGTGGACAGCGTCCACGGGCCCAGCAGCAGCCGGCCCACCTTCTTCTGGAACTCACCGGCGAGGCCGTCCAGTTGTCCGGACGAACGACGCCGGGCCAGCATGCCCTGCAGCAGTTCGGCCTCCATCGCGGCCACCGTCAGGCCCTGGCCGTAGACGGGGTTGAAGACGCAGACGGCGTCGCCGACGGCGATGAGCCGGTCCGGCCAGTGCCGGACGGCGTGGTAAGGGCGCCACTGGTTGTCGACGTTGGTGTAGCGGTGGGTGGGCTCCTGGACGGTGCGCCGGCCGATCTGCTGGGCCAGGCGCGGGTTGTCCAGACTCTCGGCGAACGCCAGGTACCCCTTGTCGTCGGTAGGCGGCTGGTCCTGGAAGCCGACCAGCGAGCACGTCCACCGGTTCCGTTCGACCGCCAGCAGCACCCCGGCCCGGGGCACGTGGGGAGCGAACGGCATCTGGTAGGCGATGTAGAAGTCCGGGTGACTCGGATGGCCCTCCTCGAGCCGGTCGAAATTCATCGACGTGTACGTGATCTTCGCTTTGACGGTTCGCTTCGGCGGTACGGCGACCCCCAGCGCGCCCAGCCAGTCGCCGAGCACGCTGGACCGGCCGGAGGCGTCGACCACCAGATCGGCGGTCACCTCGAACGGCTCCTCGCCCTGCCGCCGGCACGTCACCCCGACGACCCGCCCCGAGGCATCCTGGGTCAGGCCGGTGCACCGGGTGGACGCCATCAGCGTGACCTCGGGCCGCGCGAGCACCTTGCGCCGCAGCCGGCGTTCGAGCTCGTCACGGGTGAAGGTCTGGATCCGGACGCCGGTGCGCTTGCGGGGCGCGAACCCGACGGGCAGCAGGAAGTCGATCCCCTCCCCGTAGTCGAAGACCGGCGCCCCCGCGTCCCTCAGCTCCTCGCGCAGTCCCGGGAACAGCCGCTCCAGGATCTCGCCGCCCTTGGCCAGCAACGCGTGCGCGTGGTAGCCCTGCGGGGCGCCCGGATGCACCCCGGTGTCCTCGTCCACCGCGTCCCGTTCCACGAGGACGACCTCACCGAAGTGGTCGGCCAGCACCCGGGCGGTGACCAGCCCCGCGTAGCTGCCACCGATGACCAGGGCCTTGCCCCAAGGGCGATCTGCAGCCATGCCGTCTCCCCACACGTGACCGGACCAGGGCGTCCAAGCGGGCCAACGACCCTGCCGAGGGGCGGACACGGGGCTCGGGAAGCACTCGGGGAGCGCATGTGGCCCTTCAGCGAGTGCCCAGATGAGGGCGTGCCTCGGCAGGTCAGGTCGTCTTGGGCTTCGCCGGGACGCACAGCCAGGCCAGGGCGGCGGCAGTGAGGTACGCGAGGGAGCCGATGGCCATGTTGATGCGGATTCCGGTGCCGTAGCTGCCCGCCGTGGCGAGGAGGCTTCCACCGAGGGCCACGCCGGTGGCGCTGCCGACCTGGCGGGTCGTGTTGAACAGGGCCGATGCGGTACCCGAGTAGGCCGGAGGCGCTGCACCCATCATGGTCGAGGTGGAGCCGGTGAGGGCGAAGGACGTACCGAACCCTGCGGCCATCATCGGAGCCACCAGCAGCGGGTACGCGGGCTCGGAACCCGCCGCGGCCCAGCCGGCAAGCCCCAGGGCGGCGAGCAGCATGCCCGAGACCACCAGTGGACGATCGCCGGTACGGCGGCTCAGCCGACCGGACAGGACGGAGGCGAAGGTGGTCATCACCACCGCCGGGAACAGAGCCGCCCCGGTGCCAAGGGCGCTGTACCCGCGCTGGTGCTGGAACTCCAGGCTGGCGGTGAACACCATGCCGTAGAAGGCGAAGTTGAACAGCATGCCGATGACGGCTCCGCCGCTCATCGCACGCGAGCGCAGCAGGCCCAGCGGAAGAGCGGGGGATGCCGCCAGACGCTCGCGGAGCGCGAACGCGGCGACGGCCAGTACGGCCAGGCCCAGCCCGGCGAGAACGGCAGGATCGGACCAGCCGCGCCGTCCGGCCTCGTTGAGCGCGGCCGTCAGCAGTGCAACCGCCGCCACGACCGCGCACTGTGCCGGCCAGTCCAGAGCCCGGTCGGTGCGCCGGGGTGAGGGCGCCACATACCGCAGCGTCAACACCAGGCAGGCGATACCGACGGGCAGGTTGATGAGGAACACCCACCGCCAGCCCACCGTCGAGACCAGCAGCCCGCCGAGCAGCGGTCCGGCAGAAGCGGCGATGCCCGCCATGGAACCCCACAGCCCAAAGGCCCGCGACCGTGTGGATTGCTCGGGGTAGGCCTGCTGGAGAAGGGCCAGGGAACCAGGCACGATCAGCGCCGCGCCGAGCCCTTCCGCCAGCCGGGCCGCCACCAGGAAGGAGGCGCTGGGCGCGAGCGCGCACGCGGCCGAGGACACCGTGAACACCACCACGCCCGAGCAGAAGACCCGGCGGTTTCCCAGCCGGTCACCCAGTGCGCCGGCACTCAGCAGGAACCCGGCGAAGACCAGGGTGTACCCGTCGGTGATCCACTGGATGCCGGTGAGCGAGGCGGACAGGTCCCGCCCGATCACCGGCACGGCGACATTGATGACGGTCACGTCCAGGATCACCATGAAGTACCCGGCGCATACGGCCAGGAGCGGTGCGTAGGAGTTCCGCCGGGACACCGGGGGCGGCGTTACGCCGAGACCGGTGCGAGGCCGACGGGAATGACGCGGGCACCCGGAAAGTGCGTGAATTCCGGCGCCGGTGTGACCGCCGTCGGCGGCAGGGGTGCGCGCCCCGCCATGGCATCACAGATCGACCCGGACCGTCTGCTCACCACATCATCCCAAGGCCGATGTATCCACTGACGCCTCCTTTTTCCCTCCTCGCTCCGTGCCGTATGCCGCCGCAGGCCACGACTCACCCGAACGGCATCGAGGGCATACCCTTGCCGGAGGTCTGATCCCACCCTCTGCGCACCCTCCTCAAGACATTGCTTCGGTCCAGCGGTTGAGCGTCTCGCTGCTGAGGTCGTAGGTGAGCCAGGTTCCGTCGCCGAGCGGGCGCACTTCGCTGCCGGGCCCGTGGGATATCTGACCGCCCCGCGGATCTCCAGGGTGCCGGCGTCGAGCAGCCAGTCGCGGGCTCGCTCCGGGTCCTCGTCGGATTCGGCCGTGGAGGCGATGACGGTGCCGGCGTCGACGAAGCCGCAGCCGTAGTCCCAGCAAGGTGCGCCCTCGTCGTCGGCGCAAGGCGCGTCCTCGTCGTCGGCCGGCTCCGGTATCCCCTCGGCGAGCACGGCACCGTCCAGGGCGTGCAGTTCCAGGTCCGTTCCGTAGTGCTCGACCGTCAGGAAGCCCGGATGCGCCGCGTGGACGTCCACCAGGATGCGGTCGGTGCGCTCGTCGAGATCCCAGCCGGTCAGCCTCTCGCCGTCCCAACGAGCCCAGTGCAGCAGGATCCCGTCCTGGCCCATGCCGATGCACAGGCCCATGGGGACGCCGTCCGGCTGGGAGACGTGGTGCGAGCCGGCGGCCGCGCTGTCCAGCGGCAGCCGCGCCACCTCTCGTCCGTCCCGGGAGTCCGGTGATCGACATGTGCCGAAGCTAACGGACCCCTCTGACCGTGGGGCCGGTCGGCGATGATGGATCATGGTGGAGGGCCGCGGGCGGTGTCCGGCGTGGTGGCAGCGCGGTCGACGGCGACGGGACAGGTCCCGTGAACGAAAGGGCGGAAGCGCAATGGAAAGCACCCGGACGGCGGTGCACCCGCTGCCGTACCCGACTTACCGGCAGGCGATCGAGCGAGAGACGGCCCGCCTGGCCGAAGTGGTCGAGGGCGTGGATCCGGCAACCCCGGTGCCCTCGTGCCCCGACTGGACGGTGGCCGACCTCACCCTGCACGTGGGGAGCCTGCAGCGCTGGTTCTGCACCCTGCTGAGCGGGCTGGTGCAGGAGCCGCCACGGAGCCGTGATGTGAAGCTGGGGCTGCCGGACGGCGCACGCGCATACGCCCGCTGGGTGGCAGCGGGCATCCCCCAGGTGGCCGCCGTGCTCGAGGCAACGGATCCCCGGGCGGCCATGTGGGCCTGGGGCGAGGACCAGCACGCCCGGTTCTGGGCCCGCCGGATGCTGTTCGAGACATTGGTGCACCGGGTCGACGCGGAGCGGTCCGTCGGCCGCGAGTCACCCATTGACCCCGTGCTGGCAGCGGACGGGGTCGACGAGTTTCTCGTCAACCTGCCCAACGCCCACCTGTTCGCCCCGGCCGTGGCCCAGCTGAGGGGGAACGGCGAGACCATCGTGTTCCAGTGCGCCGCCCCGTCCGGAACCGCCGTCGGCGAAGGGTGGCAGGTGCGATTGGAGAAGGACGGCTTCCGTCTGCTGCGCCGAGCGGACGGCGGCTCCGACGCCGCGCGGGCCGGCGCGCTGACGACGGTGCGGGCGCAGGCTGACGACCTTCTGCTCCTGCTCTACGGACGCCGGTCGTACGGCGAGACCGCCTTCGACGTGACTGGGGACCCCGCGACGCTGGACAACTGGTTCGCCCACACGGCTTTCTGACACACGCCGATGGGGCCGGGACCGTCAGGATCCACCCGTGCCCGGCGGCGGCATCTCCGTACCGTTACTGCCCGGGTTGTCGATGCAGGCGACGAGGGTGACGAAGTCGGGCCGGCTGCTGCCGTCCGCAACGACGAAGTCCTTCGCCGGGTGACTGCTGAGCAGGCACCTGTCGTAGCGGACGACGGCGGGCAGCGCGGCCTGCGGTTCGGTCTCCCGCTACTGGTGGCGGCCGCCAACTGGCAGGTGTTGTAACGGATCAGTGGTCCCCGCGGTCCCACCGTGCAGCGGTGCGGGCGCACTTCGGCGGAGAAGCGCTTGCCCTCAGCCTGCATGGGACGTCTTGCGTCTGTGATCCCGACCACCGGAATCGGCAGAGCGGACGCCGTGCCGGCAGGACGCACCGGTTGCGGCGCTCACGTCCTCGGATGGAGGATGTGCGTGACCCGCCTGGGTAGGGCGGCCTGGGTGGGGCCCTCGGGCGTGCGACGGGCCGCGGCCGTGTGCCGCTCAGCGGGTGCGCAGGCCCGTCGTCGTGGCGCCCGTGCGTTCGCGGAGCAGCGTGCGCAGGGTGGCGGCGTGCTCGTAGCCGACCTTGCGGGCGATGGTCTCCAGGGACAGATCCGTGGTGCGGAGCAGATGCGTCGCCTGTTCGACGCGCAGGTCCTGGACGAACCGTACCGGCGTGGTGTTCAGGACGCGGCGGACCGTGCGCTGGAGGGTGCGCTCACTGACCCCGAGGGCGCGGGCCGCCTCGGCCAGGCTGTTCGGCGTGTCCAGGTGCAGGCGCGCCCACCGCTCGAAGGCGGCGATCAGGGGGTCGCTCTGGGCGAGGGCGCTCGGGATCGTGTAGGCGGACTGCGAGGGACGTTCGTCCACGACCAGGTAGCGGGCGACGAGGTCGGCCAGGGCCGGGCTGGCCATCCGTACGACGGCCAGGGCGAGATCGACGTGTCCGAAGGCGGCCCCTGCCGTGGTCACTCCCCGTGACGTGATCACCATGCTGGTCTCGTCGAGTGCGACGGCCGGGTAGCGGCGGCGGAAGACGGGAGCCAGCCACCAGGTGGTCGTCGCCCGGCGGTCGTCGAGGATGCCCGACTCGGCGAGCAGGAAGGTGCCCGTGCAGGCCGAGGCGACGGGTGCGCCTCGGTCGCGGCGCTCGGCGACCAGCTTCCGCACCTTGGCCAGGTCGGGGCCCGCGACCCGCTCCAGCAGGGCATCGGGCCGGCGCTCGGCGAGTGCGGGAACGACCAGCAGATCCGCCGTGTCCGCCGCGGACGCGGGCTCGGCCGTGACGATGTGCCCGGCGCCGGTGCGCACCTGCCGGCTGAAACCGATCGTCGTGACGTTCCAGGCCGGTGGCGGCTGGGGGAGTTCGCCGCGCATCGCGTTGGCCGCCTCCAGCACGTCCAGCGCCGCACAGAGCCCCGAGTCGAACACGCCGTCGTAGGCCAGCACCGAGACTTCCATGTCGGGAACGGTATCAGACGTGTCGTTTCCGACACTGGGGCCGGAAGCTTCAGCGGCCTAGCGTGAGTGGTGTCCCCAGGTGAGGGGACACGCGATCGCGTCGACGCCTGTACCCGTCGACCCCAGCCGAAGGAGCCCACCGTCATGAACAACATCGGTCTGCTGGCCCGCATCGAGGCCAAGCCGGAGTACGCCGACGACATCGCCCGGATGCTGACCGAAGCCGTGCGGCTCGCCGAGGAGGAGAAGCGGACTGTCACCTGGTTCGCCTTCCGCGAGGACGCCACCACCTTCGGTGTCTTCGACACCTTCGAGAACGACGAGGACCGCGCCGAGCACCTGCGCGGACGGATCGCCGCCGCGCTCATGGGGGCCGCCGAGACCATGCTCGCCTCGGCGCCCGACATCCGGCCCGTCGACCTGCTCGCGGTCAAGCTGCCCTGAGCCGTCCGGTACGCCGCACCCGCACACCGCACCCCTGAGAACCGAACCACTGGAGAGCCGCCGACCATGACATCGATGACCCCCGCCCCGGCGACGGCCGCCGGAGCCGCGCACGGAGCGGACTCCGCCGTCCGCTCCCGCACCCACACGTGGGCGCCGCCCACCGGCTACGCCGACGGCGCAGGCCTCTCGGGTCTGGAGGTGCTCCAGCTGTGTGTCGAGGGCCGCTTCCCGCAGGCACCCATCTGCGGGACGCTCGGATTCCGCCTGGTGGCGGCGGAGCAGGGCCGGGCCGTCTTCGAGGGTGAGCCCGCCGAGCACCTGCTCAACCCCATGGGCACGGTGCACGGCGGTTTCCTCGCCACGCTCCTCGACTCGGCCCTCGGCAGTGCGGTGATGTCGACGCTCCCCGTGGGGCGCGCCTACACCACGATCCAGCTGGGCGTGCACATGGTGCGCCCCGTCTTCGCGGACACCCCGACCCTGCGCTGCGAGGGCACCGTGATCCACGCCGGCCGCACCACCGCGACCGCCGAGGCCAAGGTCACCGGCACCGCCGACGGAAAGCTCTACGCACACGCCACCACCACGTGCGCGGTCTTCGCCCTCCCCGCGCAGGCCTGACCGGGGAAGGCGGCGAGGGCAGGTCCGGCTGACGGCGGGACCGTGCGCCCCTGAGGCCGGGGCGATGGCTGATCCCCATCGCCCCGGCCTCCGCGCATGCCCTGCGCGTGCGGCACCGCAGCCGCCGTGCAGGATGCCGTCTCACCTCACGGCGTGAGCAGGCGGTGAAGAAATCAGCACGGATAATTCTTGGTCTTTCCTTGGTGATTCAACCAGCGCGAAGGGCTGCACCTTTGCTTTCGGGTTGCTTCGAACATACGTAAATCCTGTGGAGATCGACCGTCGGCGATCGACAGGGCTCTGGCCAGGGGATTGATCTGCTCGCGACAAGTAGGCACGCTCCAGAGCGCGCGCAGCTCTCTGCCGCTTGAACGCAAATCCCCCCACTTCACGAGGAGACCCCTCTTGACGGCGCATCACAAACGCATAGGCAAGGCCAAGACCGTCACCGCGGTCGCCGCCGCCGCAACCGTCATCGGCACCGCCCTGTACGTGTCCCCCATAGCTCAGGCGGGACAGCCCGCGGAAGGCACGGTCTACGGCCTGAACGCCGAAGGAGCCGTGGCCGGCAGCTACATCGTCCTCCTGGACCAGAAGGCTTCCTCGGCCGAGAAGAAGGAGTTGGCCACGGAGTACGGCGGCAAGATCAGCCGGACCTTCGGCTCGGCGGTCAACGGCTTCTCCGCCGACAGTCTCACCACGACGGAGGCCAAGCGCCTCGCGGCCGACCCCGCGGTGGCCACGGTCGTCCAGAACAAGAAGTTCCACATCGACGCCACCCAGGAGAACCCGCCGTCCTGGGGCCTGGACCGGATCGACCAGAAGGACACGGCCGGCGACGGTAAGTACACCTACCCGGACAAGGCCGGGGAAGGGGTGACCGCGTACGTCATCGACACCGGCGTACGCATCAGCCACAAGGACTTCGAAGGCCGCGCCAGTTACGGGTTCGACGCCGTCGACAACGACAACAGCGCCGACGACGGCAACGGCCACGGCACCCACGTGGCGGGAACCATCGCCGGCGCCACCCACGGTGTGGCCAAGAAGGCCAAGATCGTCGCGGTCCGCGTGCTCGACAACAACGGCTCCGGAACCACCGAGCAGGTCGTCGCGGGCATCGACTGGGTGACCAAGAACCACAACGGTCCCTCGGTGGCCAACATGAGCCTCGGCGGAGGTGCCGACCCCGCTCTCGACGAGGCGGTCAAGAAGGCCATCGCCTCAGGGGTCACGTTCGCGGTGGCGGCCGGCAACGAGTCGGCCGACGCGGGGCAGAGTTCACCGGCCCGGGTCCCCGAGGCCATCACGGTCGCGTCCAGCACCAAGGACGACGCCCAGTCGGACTTCTCCAACTTCGGCTCGATCGTGGACCTGTACGCGCCGGGCTCGGACATCACGTCCGACTGGAACGACAGCGACCAGGGGACCAAGACGATCTCCGGCACCTCCATGGCAACCCCCCACGTCACGGGAGCCGCCGCCGTCTACCTGGCCGGGCACCCCGACGCCACTCCCGCTCAGGTCGCCTCGGCGCTGACCGGCGCGGCAACCAGCGACAAGATCACCAACCCGAGCAGCGGAACGCCCAACAAGCTGCTGAAGGTGACCGAGTAGAGACTGCTCCACACTCGTGGACGACATGACCCGGAGGCCGGGCTGCTCGGCGCCGCCGTCAAGGACAGCCTCGTCACCGAGGAGA
>NZ_JBEXYL010000094.1:0-29752 GCF_040630895.1 Streptomyces sp. NPDC005728 | reverse complement strand
CCGCGTTCGTGGCCGGGCAGATGCGTACCCTGCGTGGGCCGCTGCGCGTCCTGTGGCTGCGCCGTCTGATCGTGACGTGGCTGATGGATACGGTGCCCGATATTCGTTTCGTGCCGTGTGCGAAGCGTCTTACTGTGGCGCGGTGACGACTCAGATGATCATTCTCAACGGTGGTTCCAGCTCGGGGAAGTCCGGGATCGTCCGGTGTCTGCAGGCCGTACTGCCTGATCCGTGGCTGGCGTTCGGGTGCGACTCGTTCGTCGACGCCCTGCCCGCGAAGATGCAGGGGTCGGACGGGGGGATCGAGTTCGCGGCCGACGGCGGGGTGAGCGTCGGGGCGGACTTCCGGGCACTGGAGGCGGCCTGGACGGAGGGCATCGTGACGATGGCCCGCGCAGGCGCCAGGATCATCATCGATGACGTCTTCCTCGGCGGAGCGGCGTCCCAGCAGCGGTGGCAGAAGGCTCTGGGCGGACTGCCCGTGTTGTGGGTCGGCGTCAGGTGTGAGGGTGCGGTTGCCGCGGGCCGTGAGGTTGCACGAGGAGACCGGGTCCAGGGCATGGCCACGTTGCAGGCGGACGTGGTTCACGAGGGGGTGTTCTACGACCTGGAGGTGGACACCACGCATACCGAGTCGCTGGAGTGTGCGCGAACCATCGCCGCCCAGGTCGGCTGATCGCCGGACCGGCTCCCGGCTGCCCGACCGCGGCACGGCCGGATTCCTCGCGCGCGGCCGGGCCCCGACGACAGGGCATCAGGCAGGACCGCGGGGCCATCAGAGTGGTCTCAGGCCGTGTCGGGCGGCCGGGGCGAGCCCGGTTGGCCATGCTGGGCCGGGAACGGCACCTTCCAGGCGACAAGGAGCACGGTATGCCGACGGACTCTGTCGGGCGATTCCTGGCGGCCCTGGACCCGGACCACCGGGAGGCCGTCGGCGCCAAGCCGCGCGAGGAACAGGAACGTCTCGCGGCGGACTGGGAGCGGGAACTGGAATCGGACGACGAGCTCGACACCCTTGACGAGTTGTCCCCGCCGGCGGCGGAGGCCGAGGCGGCCCGCCGGGTGATGGCACGCGGAGACGGTTAGAACCTGCAGTCCGGCGGTGCACGACAGTTCGGCGGTTGGCCCGCTGCTGTGGCGCGCGACGAGCCGGCCGCCTACGAGCTGTGCGGCCGCACCGCGGTGCGCGGTTGCCCGCCGACAGCGCCGAGACCGCCTCGTCCTCAGGTCCTGGCGGACTCCTCGGTGATCGCCAGGGCCGCCGCCATGATGCTCAGTTGGGGATTCACCTGGGGGCAGCTGGGGAGTACCGAGGCGTCTGTGACCAGGACTCCGTGTACTCCGCGGAGCTGGCCCCAGGGGTCGGCCGGGAAGCGCTGCGGGTCGGCGCCCGCGGCGATCGTGCCGGTGGGGTGGTAGGCCGACAGGTGAAGCTGGCGCGCGCCCGTGGTGGAGAGGACCGTGTCGAGTTCTGCGAGGCTGCGTACGCGGGGGTTGTGGGGGATGCCCGTGAGGACTTCCTCTGCGCCCGCTGCGAACAGCAGCTCGCCCATCGCTCGGACAGCGCGCAGGAGACGGCCTGCGTCACGGCGGTCCAGGTCGTAGCGGATCAGCGTGCGCTCGCGGCCGAGGACACGGCCGGAGGGACGGTCGGCGATCATCGCGCCCAGGGTGGCGAGCCGGTCGGCGCTCTCCAGTTCGCGGCGCAGTTCGCCGCCCAGTCCGGGGAGGATGAAGGAGCCCATGCCGGGTGGGGTGGCGGTGGCCTCGATGAGGATGCCCTGGGAGTGATGCTCCTCCACTCCGACGCTCTGCAGCACGCCTTCCCACGCGGTGACCGGTTCGGCGAAGCGCCCGGCGACGCTCGTGGCCGGGTGGACGCTGAGATTGTGCCCGAGCCGAGGATGCCGGCCGAGCCCGGAGCGGCGCAGCAGCGGTGGTGACTGCAGCGCGCCCGCCGCGACGACGACCAGGGGTGCGAGGATCTCGAACGCGCCGTTCTGTCGCAGGACGCGTACTCCGGACGCGCGCGGGCCTGCGGGCCGGTCCGTGTCGACCAGGATGCGCTCCACCCGTGCCTCGGTGACGATGCGGGCACCGGCGGCGCAGGCGTCGGGCAGCACGGAGAGCTGCACGCTCTGTTTGGCGCCGGTGGGACAGCCCACCACGCACTGGCAGGAGCCGCGGCAGCCGGGCGCGTTACGGCGCAGAGGCCCGGCCTGCCAGCCGAGTTCGCGGGCACCGGCGAGCGCGGTGCGGCCGTTGGCGCCGAGGACGTCGAGGGGTTGGGTGGCCACCCGCAGGGTGCGCTCGGCCTCGTCCAGTTGCTGGTCGAAACCGTCGGCGAAAGCGCATCCGAAGTCCTTGCTCCAGCGGTCCAGGACGTGATCCGGAGTGCGGTAGCACGTACCCGAGTTGACGACGGTGGTGCCGCCGACAGCACTGCCGGTGGGCAGGAGTAGGGGTGGGGTGCCGAGGGCTGTGGTCGCTCCGCCGTCCCGGTACAGGTCGGTGAACCGGTCCAGGGGAGCGCGCCGGCCGAACGAGGCTGTGTCGTGGTGCCGTCCCTCTTCGAGGACGACGACGTCGAGGCCGGCTCGGGCCAGGGTCCGCGCGGCGACGGCCCCGCCGGCGCCCGAGCCGATGACCACGGCGTCGGCGGTGGAGCGGGCGGGCCAGGCGGGTGCGGGCGTCACGTCGAGCGGTGGGTCCTGGGGCGCGAGGCCGTGCGGCGCCGGACCGTCCTGGAGCATCCGTTCCGTTCCGGCGGCCAGGAGGACGGGCACCTTGAGCACGTCCAGGAGCGGCAGGAGTGCGGGGCGTGCGGCGAGACCGTCGAGTACGGCCTCTCGCTCGGGCGGGGTGAGTGCGCGCAGGGTGCGTCCGGTGCGGGCCACGGCGTAGGCGTCCACGCCGTGTGCCGCTGCCCGCAGGCCGGCCCGGGCGGGGAGCGGCATGGCGGTGAGGACCGCCTCCAGTCGGGCGGGGACGCGTCGGGGCCAGTCGGCGGTGCCGTCGTCCGCGATGAGGGCGGCCACGAGTCCGGTGAGGCTCATCGTGTGCCCACCTCCGCGTGCGCGGTGCCCTCCAGTGTCCACTCGGCTTCGGTGCGCCAGCCGCCGAACCACCACCGCTCCAACAGGACGTACGCGTCGGCGCGTTCGCTGTTGCGGCAGGTGGCGTGGCTGCCGTCGGGGTCGGTGTAGTCGAGGGCGAGGGTACGGTCCGGTGGCTGGGTGACCTCGACCCGGATCCGGCGCAGGCCGGATCGGCCGGTGACCGTCCAGACAGGCAGGGTGATGTCGGCGCGAAAACGCCCCGCTCCCGCCCAGCCGGCGGCCGGCCGTTCGGGGCGGCGTGGCCAGGTACTGCCCGGCCGGCGCAGCCGCAGGAAGACCAGGGGCGGAAGTCTGCGCAGGCCGGGGCGCATGGAGACGGCGGCGACGATCTCCAGGACGTCTCCGCCGCCGAGGTCGGCGTGCAGCCAGGCCCAGCGGCGGGCGTTGCCGTGGCCGTAGATCCGCGCCGACGCGCCCGGGGCCGCGGTGAGCCTCAGCGTGGTGTCGTCGTGGGTGAAGGTGCCGTCGTAGGAGGCGCGAGCCGCGGGCAGCATCTGGGCGGCTGGCAGCAGGGGCCGACGCCAGGACCAGCGGGGGAAGGTGAACAGCGGCTCGTCCGCGGGTCGTTCGGTCAGGTCCCAGCGCAGGGCGTCGCCCTCCGCCGTCCCGGACAGGCGGCCGGGGCGGACTGCGACCTCGTCGGCGCTGAAGCCGGACTCCTGGGGCGTCCACTCGACGGGGCCGAAACGGGCGTGTCGCACGGGTCCGTCCTTGGGGAAGACCGCGGCCCAGCCGTGCGCGTACGGCTCGGATCCGTCGGCCGGCGCGGTGAGTTCGTGGTGGAGCCACAGTCCGCTGCCGCTGTCCGGGTCGGTGATGGTGGTGTACCAGACCTCGGTGCGGCCCGGCTCGCCACGCCACCGGGGCGCGAGATAGGTGCCCGGATCCTCCCGCCGCGGGAACCGGAAGCTCGCCAGGAAGGGGAGGAGCTGTGTACCGAGAGGGAAACGCAGGGTGCCTGTGCCGATCCGGTCGCCGTCCTCGTAGAGGGTGTACGGGAGTACGGTCATCGACGCGACGGGGCTGCGCCCGGTGACGGATTTCCAGCCGTCCAGGGTCAGCCGGCGGCCTTCGGCGGTGAACGTGATGCGGTAGCGGATCCTGCGTCGCGCGAGCGGTGAGATCTCCAACTCGCCCTCGGCGTCCGGGGCGTCGGCCCAGCCTGCGATCCGTATCCGGCCGGTGGCACGAGCCTCGGTCGTGCCGAGCAGCCGCAGGAACCGCCGGGCCGAGACCGTCAGATCCAGGCGGACCCGGCGTGTGCGGTCCTCGTCATGGAGCCGTAGCGAACCGAGCATGGTTTCGCGAAAGACCGTGCCGCGGACGGGTGAGGCACTGCTCGTGGCCGCGCGGGAGGTCGTCGACCCGCTCATGCGAGGCCCTCCAGCATGATCCGCTCGGTCGCCGTCAGATACTGCTCGGCTGCCCGCCGTGCGCCGGTCTCGTCGCCGGCCTCCACCGCGTCGACCACCGGCTCCAGACGCCCGCGGGCCACCTGGGCGTCCAGGAACGGTCCCCTCAGCGCGCTCCGCACCGGCAGGTAGGCGTTGAAGAGGGTGTTGGTCAGCAGGACGTAGACACGGTTGCCGGTGGCGCGGGCCAGGGCCCGGTGGACCTCGATGTCCGCGAGCTGTACGGCATCGGCGTCCGCCGCCTCTCCCACGGCCCTCAACAGCGCCCGCAGCTCGGCCAGTTGGCGGCCGGTGGCCCGGGCCGCGGCCCGCTCGGCGATCAACGCTCCGATGCTGCGCCGCACTTCGAAGACCTCACCGATCCAGTCGGGGCTGTGGCGTACGAGCATGGGCAGCAGGTCGGCGCCACCCAGGCGAAGGTAGTCCCGCACGCGCGTACCGACGCCGTGCCGGGTCTCCAGCAGGCCGGCCTGCAGCAGACGCCCGAAAGCGTGCTTGAGGGTGGTACGGGTGACGCCGTATCCGTCGGCGAGTGTGCGCTCGGGCGGCAGATAACTGCCCGCCGGGTGGCGGCCGGTGAGGATGTCCTCACGCAGTCGGCTCTCCAGGACATCGACGATGGTTTCGCGGGGCAGGGCCTCCACGCCGTCCTCCAGTGGCTCAGTGGATGAGCCACTCAACCAACAAGGAGTCGTGGAAGTCAACGGCGCCGCTCCATAAATCACTGGCCCGCGACCTGAGTCGGCGGAATGATCCCCGTGTCGGTGTGCGGCCGTCGCCCGGACAGAAGGTCCGGCCGCGCGCTGCTGTGCGCCTGCGTGCAGCGGGCGGGAGTTGCCGCTCCGCCGACGACCTCCACGAACGCGTTCTCCCTGCCTGGGAAGGGTCTGCGATGACGACTGCCACGTCCGAGCCGAACGGCTCCGAGCCCGAGGTCCGCACCGCAGGAGGGGCGCTGCGCGGCAGCGTGGACGAGGGCCTGGCGGTCTTCCGGGGGATCCCGTTCGCCGAGCCTCCGGTGGGCCCGCTCCGCTTCGCCGCACCGCAGGCGGTCAGGGGCTGGGACGGCGTACGCGCGGCCGTGTCGTACGGCCCGCCACCTCCGCAGGCCGGCCACTTCGGCATGGACGCGATATCCCGGGCCGCGGCGGGCGACGACTGGCTGACGGTCAATGTCTGGACGCCCGAGCCGTACCAGGGAGCAGGGCTCCCTGTGATGGTGTGGATCCCCGGCGGCGCGTACAGCATCGGCATGTCCAGCCTTCCCGAGTACGACGGCGCCCGCCTCGCGCGGGAGGGCGGTCTGGTCGTGGTGACGCTCAACTACCGCGTGGGCATAGAAGGCTTCGCGTACATCGACGGGGCGCCCGCCAACCGGGGCCTGCTCGATCAGGTGGCCGCGCTGGAGTGGGTGCGCGACAACATCCGGGCTTTCGGGGGCGACCCCGACCGGGTCACCGTCTTCGGCCAGTCGGCGGGCGCGGGGTCGGTGGCCGCGCTGCTGGCGATGCCACGGGCAGCGGGGCTCTTCCGCCGGGCCGTCGCGCAGAGCGTACCGGGGACGTTTTTCTCACCGGCCCTCGCCGGCGACATCGCCGCCGCCTGCGCCGCCGAGCTGGGCCTGCGGCCCACAGCGGCCGACTTCTCCACCGTGGCCCCGGTCCGGCTGCCCTCGGCCGGTGACGCGGTCACCGCCAAGTCCGCCTCGTTCGCGGAGCGCTGGGGTACAGTCGCACACAGGTCGATCCCGTTCTCGCCTGTCGTCGACGGTGACATTCTGCCCGTCACTCCCTGGCAGGCCCTGGCCGAGGGCGCCGGCCGGGACGTCGAGATCATTGTCGGACACACCCGCGACGAGCAGCGGTTGCTCACGGCGCTGGACGGCGTGCTCGGCCAGGTGACGCAGGAACAAGCGGCGACCGCTCTGCGGGTCTTCGCCCCCGGCCCGGAGGGCGCACGCCGGTACCGTGACGGGTTTCCCGCCGCCGGTCCGGACGAGCTGTACGAACTCGTCCACTCGGACTGGCTGTTCCGCATGCCGAGCCTCCGTCTCGCCGAAGCGCAGACCACCGGCGGCGGACGTGCCCACATGTACGAACTGACCTGGGCGGCCCCCGGAATGGGAGGTGTCCTCGGCGCCTGCCACGGCCTCGACGTACCCCTCGTGTTCGGCAACCTGAGCAGCGGGCAGCCCGCCGCGCTGATCGGCGAAGGCCCCTCCCCCGCTGCGGAGGACCTGTCCGCGCGCATGCGCACGGCGTGGACGGCCTTCGCCCGTCACGGCGACCCCGGCTGGGCCCCGTACGACATCGAGCAGCGCCGCACGCAGGTCTTCGACACGCGATCGGCCGTCACCGCCTATCCGGAGGAGACCTCTCGCCTCATCTGGCAGGACTATTCCCTTCCGGTACTGCCGCTGGTCGGTCGGTAGGGGGCGGTGGCCATCGAGCGACACCGCACCGGCCTGTCCGGCCTCGTCCCGGCTCGCCGCACTCGGGCCGGGCGTGGTGATGGCCTGGGGCGGCGGGCCTGACGGGAGGGTGACCGCATCGCGCGCCGGTGCCATGGGGGCCTGGCCGAGTCAGAGGGGTGGCGGCCGGTCGAGTCGGCGCACCGTGCCGTCGCTGCGGAGCCTGTCGGGGTTGCGGATCGCGTAGAGGCCGGTGATCCGTCCGTCGTGGATCTCGAAGGCGAGCAGCAAGTCGCGTCCGCCGCCGATCAGGAAGCGTGCGGCGGGCATGCCGTTGTAGGTGGCGTACTCGATGGGGGCGCGGGCTGCGCCGGTGCCTGCCACACCGAGAGCGAAACGGGCGACGTCGGCGCGACCGGTGATCGGGTGGTGGGCAGCGGCGGCTTTCCCACCGCCTTCGGAGATCTGCACGACTTCGGGCGCCAGCAGGTCCATCAGCGTCTGGATGTCACCGCTTGCCGCCGCGAACAGGAACCGCTGGATGATCTCGCGCGTGGCGTAGGAGTCGGGCTCGAAGGGGCGGCGCCGCGCGTGCAGATGCCGGCGGGCGCGGTGTGCGATCTGCTGGACACCCGCCTCCGTCCTGCCGGTCGCGGCGGCGATCTCGCCGTGGGTGTAGCCGAACACAGCGTGCAGGAGGAACACCGCACGCTCGGTGGGACCCAGGGTGTCCAGGACGAGCAGCATGGCCGTCGACACCGATCCGGCCAACTCCGCGTCCTGGCTCACCCCGGGTGCGGTGCGGACCGCCTCAGGCAGGTCCGGGCCTGCGTGGTCCTCGCGCCGCGCCCCGGCCGCGCCCAGGTGGTAGAGCCCCTGCCGGGTCACCAGGCGCACCAGGTAGGGGCGCGGATGCTCGATGGTGGCGGGGTCGACCTGGATCCATCGCAGGTAGCTCTCCTGCAGTACGTCTTCGGCGTCCGCGGCGCTGCCCAGCATCTCGTAGGCGATCGTGAACAACAGCGGACGGTGCTGGACGAAGGGGTCCTCAGGCACGGCATGCCTCCCCTACGAGCGCGCACGAGGACCTCGGCCTCACATCCGGCTCCTCTCGTCGGCTGCCCATGGGGACACCCGCCGACGACCATCTGTGACCATCCATGACTGTGATCTGGTTCACATCGCCGGATGAGGGGGTGTTCGGGCGTGATCAGCCGCCTGCTCCGGTCAGCGCCCGCCTCAGTGCGCTGGGGGCTTCCCGTCATGCTCGGGTCCGGGCCCACCGCGTGCGATGCGTCCCAGATCGGTCATGAGGGAGCCCAGCCACGACACGGTCGCGTAGTACAGCCTCGGTGCGCCGGACGGCTCCGCCGCGAACCCCGCGACCGGCTCGATGAGCGGCACCGGCGCGGTCGGAGTGTCACCCCCGGGATCCAGTGCCGCCGAGACCAGCAGCATCCGCCCGGCCACCCGGTCCCCCAGCCCGCTGACCGACTCGGCCGCCGCTGGGCCCAGCCCGTCGAGCGGCGGCTGCAGCAGCCGCTCCGAGCCCCACAGGGTGTGGTGACCGGCCATCAGCGTCGCCTGCCAGTCCACGGCCGGCAGGGCCACCCCGCGCCGCCTGCCTCCGAAGGGCGTCGGCTCGCTCTGGAACTGCGCGTACGCGGACTCCGCGAGGATGACGGCATGCTGCAGCGACCGGTGGCCGGACGCCCCGGACGGGGCGCAGGCGCCCCCGCCCCCGGACGCCGAGGCACTGGTCGCCACGACGATCTCGGCTGCCCGGCGCAGGAGCTCGCCCACCGCGTGGCGCAGCTCGTCGTGGGCCCCGCGGGGCCAGGCCAGCAGGCCGAAGACCCCGCCGATCGCGCTGCCGACCACGACGTCCAGCAGCCGGACCTCGGCCAGCCGCCACGTCGGGGGTGCCAGCTGGGCGAAGACCAGGGCCACGAGCACGGTGAACAGTCCCTGTGCCCAGCCGACGCCTCTGACCGGCCCCACCGTGAACGCGAAGAGCATCCACACCGGCAGTACGGCGGCGTACACCTCGGTGTCGGTCCCCACCAGGGCCAGTACTCCGGCGGTCAGCAGGGCCCCGGCCAGCGTGCCCGCGAGGGCCCGGCGGATGGTGCTCCAGGTCTCGTCCATGGTGGTCCGGGTGAGCGTGAGGGTCGCCAGCGTGGCCCAGAACCCGTGCGGCAGCGTGTCCACCCCGGCCACGAGACGGGCCGCCGTCAGGGCCAGGGCGATGCGTACCGCGTTCTGGAAGAACACCGACCGGCGCTCGGCGTGGCCGCGCACCCGGTGCCACCACAGACGCGGGGCCCAGCTCGTGGCGTACCAGAAGCGATCCGTCGGCACCTCCACCGAGGCCTGCCGTCCTCGTACCGCCAGATCGGCCGCCGAGGCCATGGCCAGCGCCGCGTCGGCGACCTCCAGTACGGCGGCGTGCAGGCGCAGTACGGCAGGCGGGAAGTCCGGCGCCGACGTGGTCCCGGCGGCGAGGTCGCAAGCGGCAGCCCCGCTGGGGGCGGGGCTCGCGGACGCGGCCGACAGATGTGCGCGGGCTCCGACCAGCTCCTCGTACGGTGTCGCCGGCGACGGCCCCGCCTGCAGGCAGGTCGCGGTCGCCGCGGACAGTCCCGCCACCGCATGCAGTACGGCGGTCACGTCGGGCCCCGGAGTGCCGCCCGGCGCGGCGGGGAGCTGCGCCAGCCGGCTGAGCAAAGTGCGGATGGCCAGGCCGGCGTGGGTGAGGGCGCGGTCGCGGACCCCCGGTCCCGCCGGTCGTTCCGCCTCCGGCACGGTCAGGGACCGCAGTGCCCAGCCGGCGTCACGGGTCGCCTGGACGTCCGCTTCGGTCAGGGCGTACGGAGGGGCGGCAAGGAGTGTCGCGCAGCGCACGGCGGTCTCCGCGGAGCGGGCGGCCCGCTCCCGGTACGACGGCGGGGCACGCCCGGGAAGGATCAGTGCCTCTGCGGCGATGAACAGGGCCAGCCCGGTCGTCGTCCCGATCAGCCGCTCGCCGAGCGAGCCGGGATCGTAGGGCGGGAAGGAGGGCAGAATGTAGAGGAGTTGCAGACCGGGCGACGCCCCCGCCGGACGTGGTCCGCCCACGGCGGCAAAGGCCAGCGCGAAGCCGACCACGAGCATGCCGACGACGGCGCTCCAGGTGCGCACGGACAGATAGGTGCCGATGACCACCAGCAGCAAGCACACCGGCAGCAGCCGCAGTACCACCGCGGCTCGCTGCCGCCCGGTGCCGGGGATCTTGGAGAGTCCGCCCAGGGCCACGGTGGCGAACAGGGCGTAGGTGGCCGCGACGGGGCTGTCCAGGCCGTAGCGGAAGAGGTAGAACCCGGCCGCGGCGACCAGGGTCACGCGTATCGCCCGGCGGCCCGAGGCTGCGTAGGCCGCCGGGATCCGACCGGCTGGGACACCACCCACCCCTTCAGGATCACGCACCACCAGGCGCCCGGCACTTTCCCACCGCCCCGTGGCCTCCCCGGCCCGCCTTCCAGTTGGACGCAGCCCGCCAGGAGCAGGCCCCGTGCCGTCCGGTCTCGGCGGCGTCGCAGCGCCCCGTGTCATGGCTCCAGGGCCGTTGTCCGCGGTTGGTTCCGCAGCGGCTTCCGAGTGACATCGCCTGCCCGGAGGGGCCCATCGAGACAGCGGGTGCCGGCAACGCGGGCCGGTCGGGGGCATCGGGGCAGACCGGTCTGCCCCGGGTACTGCCCTCGTTGTCCTTTCGCCTGTGTCACCGGGGCGCCAGCATGATCAGTTCGGTTCACCCCATCCGTACGAGGAGACGCGGCCATGCGCGACACCGACCGGCAGCAGCGCTCAGCGGAGCCACGCCAGCAGCAGGGGCGTCCCCGGCAGGACGTCCGCGTACCGGCGGCGCTCGGGGCGCGGCTGACTGCCGCCGGGCTCGCGGGGCAGGCCTCCCCGGAGGCGACGCTGGCGTTGCAACGGGCCATCGGCAACCGGGCGTTCACACGACTGGCCGCGCGGGAGCACGAGCAGCAGGGGGCGGCGTGCGGCGAAACGGACGCCCGGTCGCACGAGCCGGACCTCGTCGGCGGGGATGCCGTGCAGCGGCTCGTCGACGAGCAGACGGTGCAGCGCGATGCCCTGGACCGGGTGGACGCCGTGACGCGGACCGTGGGCAGCGCGCTCCCGGCGCAGGTCCAGCGCAGGATGGAGAGCGACTACGGGGGCGAGGACTTCAGCGACGTCCGGGTCCACGTCGACCGCGACTCCGCCGAGAGTGTCGGGGCCAAGGCGTACACCACGAAGACCAACCACATCGTCTTCCGCAGCGCGGGCGACATGGACGACCACACCATGCGCCACGAACTGCAGCACGTCCGGCAGCAGCGGGCGGGACGGGTTCCCTCAGGCGTGAGTCACCCCGGCGACACCCTGGAGCACGAGGCGGAGGACACCGCGGTCCGGATCGGGCGGAGCCCGACGGGAAGCGTCCAGCGGTCCGCCGTCGCGGAGCCCGGCGCCGCGCCCGCGGCGCAGTCGGCCGCAGGTGGTGCCGTCCAGCGGATGGTGCTGAAGACCGGCCGGGACCTCTACCAGCAGTGGGGTGGCGACGGCCCCGCGCTGGTCCCCGCCCAGAAGAACTGGCTGTGGAGCCAGCTGCTGAGGCTCGGCGGCGGGCAGCGCAACGTCACGGCCATGAAGCTCCCGGACGCCCTGAAACTGCTGGCCGACAACAACGTGACCAGGGAGCTGATGGACCAGGAGGTGGGGCAGCCTTCGGCGCCCCCGCAGCCGCAAGGGCCGAAGTCGCGGGAGGAGTACGACGCGGAGGCGAAGAACACCGTCGACGAGGCGGACGCCCTCTGGCGCGCCCGGGAGCCCCAGATGCCCCGGCTCGACACCGTCGCCTTCCATGTGGAGGGCCTCGGCCGGGGCACCGTCGCCATGCTCAGGAGCCCCTCCGGTCCCCGGCACTCCAACATGCTGGCGTGGTTCTCGCACGGTTACGAGGACAAGCACCCGATCGCCATCGACACGGAGCGGACCTACGGCTTCGCCGTCCAGGAGGAGAAGAGCCTGAAGCGGATCGGCGCCTCAGCGGAGGTCTACGCGTCGTTGCCGGACGCCATGGCCGCCTCCGGAAGGCAGCCCACCAAAGACGCTCCCGGCGCGTACGTGCAGCCCCACCACGCCACCGAACTCACGCAGCAGATCGATCTGGTGGTCGGTCTCGTGAACCACTGCGACGTGGCGGTGCTGCTGGACTTCCAGTGGTCCGAAACACCTGCTGAAGAGTTCACCGCGGCCAGGGCGGCCGGCACGCCGCCGCTGCCCGTCATCATCGAGCGGGCCGAGGCACTGGCGAAGTACGGCTCTTTGCTGATCTTCGCCTGCCGTACCCCGTGGTCCGTCAACGCGGGAGCCGAAGGCAGCAGCGTGCTCAAGGCGAACTACCGGCGCGAGCTCCTGGCCCAGGGCCGCACCCCCGAACAGGCCGAGAAAGAGACCCAGGACAGGTACGAGGCCTCCCCGACCGAGGGCTTGGTCTACCCGTGACGGTCCGCCCTGCACCGGGGCTGCGTACGGGACTCGGCGCTGTGCTCAGCCGATGTTGACCATCCACGTGATGCCGAAGCGGTCGGTGCACATGCCGAAGACGTCGCCCCAGGCCTGCTTCTCCAGGGGGACGGCGACGGTGGCGCCGTCGGACAGCTTGTCCCAGTAGCCCCGGAGTTCGTCCGCGTCGTCGCCGCTCAGGCTCACCGCGAAGTTGTTCCCGGGCTGGTGCTGCATGCCCGGCGGGTTGTCGGCGCCCATCAACGTGAAGCCGCTGCTCGTCTCGAGCATGGCGTGCATGACCTTGTCGTCCTGCCCGGTGCCGCCGCCGTACTGCCCGTAGGTGTTGAGGGCCAGTTCGCCGCCGAGGACGGTCTTGTAGAACTCCATGGCCTGTCGTGCGTTGCCAGGGAAGCTGATGTACGGATTGAGGCGAGAAGTCACGGGGGTCCCTTTCGTCACGGGTCATCGATGCGGGCAGCTTACGCACGGCGGAGGCGGGGGGAGCGGCCCGGCACCGGCGGTGGCTCGCCCGGGGCCCGTCCGGCGGAGCGGATGTGATCATGCGGGTGTTCTTTGCCGCCCGCAGGCGGAATGCTTGATTGCCGTATGGGTTGCGATGGGGGTGTTGTCGGCCAATGTGATGCCTCCGTACCGGACCGGGGCCCCATGAGGGCGCCACGCGGATCGCCGAACCGACGCGGGCGGACACGGGGGCACGTGCCCCTGGCAGGGAACGTCTCCTTTTCGCGGCGCAACGCCCATACCCACGCCGGGTTCCGTGACGCCGCCGACCACCCGTCCGGGCCGGTGGAGACGGGCAGGCCCCGCCGCCACGGCTCATGGCCGAGGAGCCCGGGAAGGGTTGCGGCCGTCTCCCCGGTACACGATCGCGAAGCGCTGTGGCGCCCGCCGCGCCGCCCGTGCCCGCCGCCCACGGCATGACACGGAGGGCTTCGGCACCCCCGTGCGGCCAGTCGACTGTCGGCCAGATCCGACACGGCGAGCACACCCGCGGGGGCTTCAGGGCCCTTGTTCCTGCCGTGCCCGGGTGATTAGGCTCCGGCTCGCCTTCGCATGTTGCGCACATTTTCCACACATGACGGCCGGAATCTCCGGTTCGGCAGTCGCTTCCGCATGCGCGATCCGGGCGACCTCCCCCAGGGGGACGCCGGCACATCCAGGGGGGGTGGAGGACATCGACACGTCTCGATTACCGCAGCATGCCGACGCCGGCGGGTCGTCCGCTCCGGTCACCGCTTCCCTCCCGACCGCCGCCGGAGCGCGCGCGGGCGGCCGGCGCGACGTCTCCGTCCTGTGGTGCGTCAACGCCGTCGACGGACTCGGCAGCCAGACCTCCGGCCTGGTGTTCCCTCTGTTACTCCTGGGCCTGGGCCACGGCCCGGGAACCGCGGGCATGTTCGCCAGCGCCGCTGCCCTCACCGGTGTGCTCCTCGGACCGGTCATGGCCGTACCGTCCGACCGGGGGCATCGGCGCCGCCTCATGACCGGCGCGGCGGTGCTGGCGTCGCTGGCGATGGCGGGCCTGGCCGTCTCCTGCCTCCGGCACCCGCCCCTGTGGGTCCTGCTGGGTCTGGCGTTCACCGAGCGCCTGTGCGCGACGGCGTACGAGACGGCGGCGCGCGGGGCCCTGCGCCGGCTGGCGACATCCGACGACCTCCCGCGCGCCGTGGCCGGTGTCCAGACGGGCGATCAGATGGCGCTGGTGCTGGGACCGGCGCTGGGCGGCATCCTGTTCGGCGTGGGCCGCTTCCTGCCGTTCGCCGTCGACGCACTCTCCTACGTCGTGGCAGCCGTCGGGGTGCGGGCCATCCGTACTCCCCTGGACCCGGCCGTCGTACGTGGGAGTTCGCCCGTCCTGCGCACCGGCAGGACGCGTACCCCGCGACCGGCTCCCCCCGGCACGCTACGGGCCGGCATCGCCGCGGTGGTCCGCTCCCCGGTGCTGCGGCTGGTTCTGCTGTGGTCGTCCGTGGCGAGCGGGGTGTTGGCTCTGCTGTTCTACACCGCGGTGTTCGTGCTGGGCACTCGCGCGGGCGGCGCCGCCACGGGAGCCGTGCTGGCGGCCTCCGGTGCAGCAGGTCTGGTCGGTTCGCTGATGGCGGCGCGGGTGGTGCGTCGGCTCGGCGCCCGTCGGTCGCTGACGGCGGCCACCTGGCTGCTGCTCCCGCCGTGTGCCGCGCTGTCGGCGGCCGACGGCCCGTGGCTGTGGGGACTCTGCTTCTCCGCGCTGTGCCTGGTGCTGCCGGTGGTCACCGTCGTCCTGGGCGGAGCGGCCATCCTCGCGGTGCCCGAGGACCTGCAGTCCCGGACCGGAGCCGTACTGGGGTCCGCCACCGCCGCGACGGCCGCGCTGGCACCCGCCGCAGCGGCCGCCCTGGTGACCTGGGGCGGCCCTCCGGCACCCGCCATGACCTGCGGGGTCGTCCTGGCCCTCCTCGCGTTCCACACACAGCGCAAGGCCCCGACCGTACTGCGGCCGGCCATGTCCGCGGCCGGGCACGCCCGCTCGGCCGGTTCGCCTCCGGGGGGCCGGACATGACGGGTCCCTATCAGGTGTTCGTGGCCGCCCTCCCCGACGTGTGCTCGGCCGACCCGCTCCGCATGGTGTTCACCGCGGACTCCGGGGGCCGCTGCGAGGTCTTCACGTGGGACGCGGCGGCCCGCAGGACCCGCCAGGTCACCGACAGCTCCGGCGGTACGGCCCACTGCGCGATCGACGCCGACGGCTACGTGTGGTGGTTCGAGGAGGACGCGACGGAGCGTGGCCGCTGGTGGTTCCAGCACTTCGACGGCGGCCCGCGGCTGCCTGGCCTGCCCGGTGCACCGGCCGGGCAACCGCGCGGCCTGGCCGTGACCGCGGGCGGGGTGGTCGCAGCCGCTGTCGCCGACAGGCGGGAGACCGTGGTGCTGGTGGGGCGGCGCGGCCGCGCCCCGCGTGAGGTGCTGCGCACCTCCGGGCCCTGCCGGCTGGGCGGCATCACACCGGACGGCACTCTGATCGCTCTGGCGTCGTCGGCCGACGACGCGGCGGCCGTCGAAGTCGTCACGCCCGACGGCCGGGCCGTCGCCACCCTGCCCGGCGTCGGCCGGCCCGGCACCGGGCTGTGGTGCCAGGGCTTCTCGCCCCGGGCCGGGCGCCGCGAGCTGCTGCTGGTGCAGGACCTCGGCGACTGCTACGCCCCGGCCACCTGGACGCCGCAGGAAGGGCTGCGGAGCCATCGATGGTGCACCTTCGACACGGAGATCAGCGCCCGCTGGTGTCCGGACACGCGCGAGGTTCTGGTGCGTCAGGACCGGCACGGCCGCTCCCTGCTGCACCGGGTGGACCTCGACACCCGGCGGCGGACGGTCGTGCCCACACCCGCCGGAAGCGTGCTGGACGCGGCGCCCCGAGCCGGCGGAGCGGTCGACTACCTGTGGACCGACACCGCTCATCCGCCCGTCCTGCACGCCATGGACGGCATCGCCCTGCCGCCGCCCGGCCCCCGGGCCGTGGTCCCCGGCCGGCACACCGACCTGTGGACGCCCACGGATTCGGGACGCGTGCACACCCTGCTGAGCCTTCCGGAGCCGGCCGGCAGCGCGCCGTCGCCCGCCGTGTTCCTGGTCCACGGCGGACCGGCCGACCACGACCGGGACGCCTACGACGCCACGGTGCACTCGCTGGTGGCGTCCGGGTACGCGGTCGTCCGCGTCAACTACCGAGGCTCCACCGGGTACGGGCCGCACTGGCGGCGTGCGTTCCCCGCCGGAGTCGGCCACACCCAGGTGGACGACCTGGCCGCGGTCCGCGGCGACCTCGTCTCCCGGGGCCTGGTCGCGGGTACTGCGAGCGCCCTGTGGGGTGTGTCCTGGGGGGCCTACCTGGTGCTGCTCGCCCTCGGCTCCCGCCCCGGGCTGTGGCAGGCCGGAATCGCCGTCAAGCCGGTCGGCGACTGGGTCGCCGCGCACCGCGCCACCACACCGGCGCTGCGGGCCCTGGACGTCCGGCTGTTCGGCGGCACTCCGGACGAGGTGCCGGATCGCTACGCCAGTAGCTCGCCCGTCACCTACGCGGCCGCGGTCACGGCACCGCTCCTCGTGGTCGGTGCGACCCGTGACGCCAAGTGCCCGCCCGGGCAGATCCGTAGCTACCTCGCCGCACTGGCCGCCGCGGACGTACCGCACAAAGCCCTGTGGCTCGACACCGGGCACGACGGCTACGACGGCGCGTCGCATGTCGCCGTCCTGCGCCGGTCCCTGCGCTTCCTGCGCGACCGGTTGCCCGACCCGGCGCTCGGCGCCCCCGGACGTCCCCCGGCACCTGCGGGAGGACCCCGGTCCCGCTGAGGCAACAGCGGGACCGGGCGTGCACAGCACCATCCCACTCACAGATGGAGGAACACCGTGCAGAAGGACATCATCCACAACGACCCGCTCGCGGGCGACGAGGAGAACCGCAAGCCGGGCATCGGCATCACCATCACCATCCCGTTCCGCAACGCGGACGAGGGCGGCGACGACGAGGAGTGAACAACGGCCCGGCCGGCCCGCCGAGCACGCGGACCGGCCGGGCTCCCCGTTCCTCCTGTTCCGTCCCACGCCGTGCCTCAAGGAGCCGACCGTGCGCGTTCTCCTGCTCAACATGCCCTGGTCGCCCATCGACCTGCCCTCCCTGGCCCTGGGCATCCTCAAACGCAGTGTCGACGAGCGCGTCGCGGGCGCGACCTGCGAGGTTCTGCACGCCAACCTGGAGTTCACCGACTGGATCACCCGGCGCGCCGAGTTCTCCGCGGAGGACTACGAGTACTACGCGCTGTCGTCCTACTTCCTCGGCTGCGGAGACTGGGTGTTCTCCAGTGCCCTGTACGACGATCCGGCCTGGAAGGACGCCGAGTTCACCGAGGTGATGACCGGCAGGCTCCGCTCCTCGCGCATGCGCATGACACGCCAACTGCACGAGCTTGTACCGGAGTTCGTCGAAGAGATCGCTCGGCGCGTGGCCGACCTGGCGCCCGATGTCGTGGGGCTGACGTCCACGTTCCAGCAGAACACCGCCGCCCTGGCCGCAGCCCGGCACATCAAGCGACTCGCCCCGGACGTCGTGACGGTCATGGGCGGCGCCAACTGCGACGCCGAACAGGGCGCGGCCGTCCACCGCAACTTCCCCTTCGTCGACTTCGTGGTGCGCGGTGAGGGCGAGGACGCCTTCCCGCGCCTGCTCGGGGCGCTGCGGGACGGATCGGGGGCCGCCGCGTTCGCCGGCATCCCCGGGCTGTGCCATCGCGCCGACGGCGCCGTATCCACCGCCAACCCGATGCCGACCGGTCCCCTGCCTCCGGCGGCGATCCTGCCGCCCGACTACAGCGGCTACTTCGAACGGCTCGCCGGGTCCGTCGCCCGCAACTGGGTGGAACCGAAACTGGTGGTCGAGGGCGCCCGCGGCTGCTGGTGGGGCGAGAAGCACCACTGCACTTTCTGTGGTCTGAACGGCTCGTTCATGCAGTTCCGCAGCAAGAGCCCCGACACCTTCTACCAGGAGATCATGGACCTGGCGGAGCGCCACCGCGTGCTGGACATGTACGTCGTCGACAACATCCTCGACATGCGGTACCTGTCCACCGTGCTGCCCCGGATCATCGACAGCGGCTACGACCTGCGCATGCATATCGAGATCAAGGCGAACATGCGCCGCCCGCAGCTCCAGGTCCTCGCCGACGCCGGGCTCATCTACGTCCAGCCCGGTATCGAGAGCCTCAACAGCAGGGTGCTCGACCTCATGGACAAGGGAGTCAGCGGCTGCCAGAACGTGCGCATGCTCCGGGACGCGGCCGAGACGGGACTGTCCGTCTCCTGGAACTACCTGCACGGCTTCCCCGGCGAGACCGCCGCGGACTACGACCCCGTGATCGACCAACTGCCCGCGCTGGAACACCTGAACCCGCCGGTCGACCTGTCCGCCCGGATCGCCATCGAGCGCTTCAGCCCCTACTTCAACCGTCCCGAACTGGGCTTCACGGGGCTCCGCCCCGAGGAGCACTACCTGTTCACGTACGACCTGCCCGAGGAGGAGCTGCACGACCTGGCCTACGTCTTCCAGGCGCCCGAACGCGGCATCGGCAAGGACACGGTGACCCGGCTGAACGACGCCATCGCCGCGTGGAAGAAGCACCACACCGACGCCCGGCTCACCCACACCGACCTGGGGGACGAGATCGTCCTGGTCAGCCGTAGGCCCTCCTTCGACTGGCGGACCCTGCGCCTGACCGACCCGTTCGCCCTCGCGCTCTTCCGCCTCCTGGACCAGCCGCACTCCCCCATGGCCCTGCACCGCAAGGCAACCTCCGCCCCCTCCTTCGCCGACCGCACACCCGAGGACGTGCAGGCCCTGCTGGACGACTGGACGGCGCTCGGCGTGACCTTCACCGACGCGGGCCAGTACGTCCACATAGCGCCCGCCTCCGTCAACCAGGACCTCCTGCGTCTGGACTACATGCGCCACGTACACGCCCGCCCCACCATCGAAGAGGCCGGGGAACCCGTCCCGGCGGCCCATGCCGCACCGGCTCCCGCGCTCCCCTGACCCCCGCCCCCGGCCCCCGCCTCGCCTGCCGATCCGACTCCGGACACCGACAAGGACCGCCCATGCCAGCCAGCACACCGAGCCCGGCCGTCCTGGCCTGGCGCGACCACGACCCGCAGGCCCGCACACTGCCGGGCATGTCCCTGGGCCGCGTCCCGCTCACCACGGATCCCGGCGACGCCGAACGGCTGTGGGCCATGGGCACGCGGCGCGCCGAACTCGACACCCCTGTCGACCTCGCCGCGCCCGGGCGGGCAGCCGCCCGGGCAGCGATCGACCAGCTGTGCCTGATCCGCGACCTAACGGCACGCGCCGTACAGGTCGACTGGGAACTGCGCCTGCCCCAGGACCGGGGAGAGCATCTGTGGAAGGTGCTGTCCCACCTGCACCCGCCTCGCGCCCTCGCGGGCCTCGCCGACGGCGACACCGCCCTGCACGCCTGGCGAACTCGCCACTACCTCTGCAAACTGATCTGGCGTCAGGGGCCCGGCTTCCTCCAGATCCGCGACCGGCGCTGGGGCGATCTGCGCCGGTTCACCGCCGACGACCCCCGTTACCCGGCGGCCATCGCCCGACTCGACCGGGGCGCTCGCGCCGGGGACTTCGCCGCCGACATCATCGAGGAACTCGACGCCGAACACCTTGTCCTGCGAGCCGACGACCTCGTCTGGTGGCTGCCCTACCGTGTCACCCGCTGGCTCCAGGAGGCCATGGCCGTCTAGGGCCTGTCCGGCGCGCTCCGCCCTGCGTCGGGCGAGGTCGAGGTGGCAGACAGCGCGTCAGCCGGTGAGGGGATCGAGCCCGCTGATCCAGTCGCGGAGCGCCTGTGCCGTGGTGGGTGCGTGTGCTTCGGCGAGGGTCCAGTGGTCGCCCGGGACGTCCAAGGTGTCGGACAACTGCGGCCAGGAGGACCGCCACTCGTGCCTTTCTGTCCCGCGGACGCCGTGGGTGCGCATCTCCGGCAGCTGCTCGGTGGCGCGCACCAGGAGTGTGGATACGTCCGCCGGTTCGGGGCGGTGGCCGCGGAGCATCCGGGTGTAGGCGCCGAGTGCGGCCAGCGCCATGTCCTCCACCGCGGTGTCGAACCCCTCCCCCATGGCCAGGGCCGCACGGGCGGGCAGGGCGAGCAGCCATGGCTCGGCCTCCCGTTCGGGCGTCACGTGGTAGGTGTCGAGGAGGACCAGGCCCGCGGGCGGGGTGCCGGTCGCCGCCAGCCGCGCGGCGACCGCATGGGCCGGGTAGCCGCCCATCGACCAGCCCAGCAGGACGGGCCGGCGCTCGCCCAGCCGCTCCCGCAGGGTGGCCGTGTGCAGGTCCACCAGCGTCTGCCAGTCGCGGGGCAGCGCTTCGCCGGCGGTGACTCCGGGATGCCGCATTTCCAGCACGTCGCGTTCCCCGTCGAAGTGGCGCGCCAACTCGGCGTACCAGGGCCTGCCCAGGGCCGGGGAGAAGCCGGGGAAGCACACCAGGGGTGAGCGGTCGTCCGCGCCCGCGGCCAACGGGAGCGGGGGCAGGGTATGCGCGGCGGCGTCCTCGGGGCCGAAGCCGGGGACGGCCAGCGAGGCGGTGACGAGCAGGTGCATCGCCGAGACGACGTCACCGGTCCCGCAGACGCGGCGGTAGAGGGAGGCAAGGGTCTGCGGGGACCGCGTTGTCGCAGGGCGCGGGGGCACCCCGGCGGCTGTCTCGCGGTCGGGCAGCGCGTCGTGCAGTCCGGCGAGCAGGTGGTCCGCCAGTCGTTCGGTGGTGGGCAGGTCGAACGTGAGGGTGGCGGGCAGTTCCAGGCCGGTGAGCAGGCTCAGCCGGTTGCGCAGCAGAACGGCGGTCAGGGAGTCGAGGCCCAGCTCCGTGAAGGCACGGTCGGCCGTCACGTCTCCCGCACCGGCATGGCCGAGCACATCGGCGACCGCCTCCCGGACCAGCGTGAGCAGCGCGTCGGCGCGGTCGTCGGCGGGGAGCCGGGACAGCCGCTCCCGCCACGCTCCGGGCGAGTCGTGCGCCGCCGCGGCGGTGTCGGCCGCCGGGCCCCGGCCGTCGAGGTCCCCGTCCGGGGCCGCTGCGGAGCCGGAGGGCCGTAGGAGCCCCCGCAGCGGGGGCGGAACCGGCCGCCGTGACGTACCGGCCCTCAGGTCCAGCGGCAGCGGAGCCAGCACCGGCTCGCCCGCCGCCAACGCGGCGTCGAACAGTGCCAGGCCCTCGGCGGGGGTGACGGCGCGCAGCACACCGTCGCCGGTCCGGCCGGTACGGGCCGCCATGCCGTCGGCTCCCGCCCAGGGCCCCCACACCAGTGAGAGTGCGGGCAGTCCCAGGGCGGTCCGGTGCAGCGCGAGGGCGTCGAGGAACGCGTTCGCTGCGGCGTAGCCCGCCTGACCGGGATTGCCGAGCAGGCCCGCCGCCGAGGAGAAGAGCACGAACTGCGACAGGGGCAGGTCCTTGGTCAGCTCGTGCAGGCGCCAGGCCGCGTCCGCCTTCGGCCGCATGACGGCTGCGAGCCGCTCGGGTGTCTGCCCCTCCAGCACTCCGTCGTCCAGGACACCCGCCGCATGCACCACCGCGGTCAGGTCGGCGGCGTACCGGTCGATGACCTCGGCCGCCGCGGTCCGGTCGGCGGCGTCGCAGGCGACCACGTCGACCCTGCCGCCGGCCCGCTCGATCTCCTCCCGCAGCCGGCGTGCAGCGGGGGACTTCGGGCCGGTGCGGCTGGTGAGCACGAGTCGGCGGACCTTGTGATGCTCCGTCAGATGCCGGGCCAGCAGCGTGCCGAGAGCCCCCGTCCCGCCGGTGATCAACACGGTGCCGTCCTCTGCGAACGGCGTCGTACGGGTGGGCGGGGTCGTGGCCGTCCGGGTCAGCCGGGGCACCAGCACCTCGCCGGCGTGGAGCGCGAGCTGGGGTTCGCCCGTTGCCAGCGCGGCCGTCAGGTGACGCAGCGACTCCGGGCGGCCGTCGACGTCGACGAGGGCGAGGCGGCCGGGATACTCCGACTGGGCGCTGCGCACCAGCCCCCAGACCGCGGCGGCGGGCAGGTCCGGGTTCCGCCCGGTGGCGCCGCGGGTCACCAGAACCAGACGCGATCCCGGAGCCAGGACGGGCAGCCGCTTGTGCAACAGGTCCAGAGCGCGCGCGACCAGATCGCGAGCGTCGGCGGCCGGGTTGGCGGAGGGGGCCGGCGAGGTCAAGGAGACGACGACGGCCGAGGAGACCGCTTCGACGGAGCCTTCGACAGAGCCGGCGAGGTGTGCCGCGGTCCCCGAGGACGCGGAAGCCGCGGTCTCGGCACCGGAGAGCGCTGCGGACAGGCCGAGGTCGTCCGGCGACGCGACCGCGAACGCGGGCACGGACGAGCCGGCTGGGGCGGCGGTCCACACCGGGCGGTACAACGGCTGCAAGAGTCCCTCGGTGCCGGCGGTGCCGGGGACCGCCCGGGTGATCAGCTCGTCCACCCGCAGCACCGGCCTGCCTGCCGGGTCGGCGAGATCCGCGGCGACCGTGTCCTCCCCGGTGGGACGGAGCCGGACCCGCAGAGCGGTGACGCCGGAGGCATGGCGGCTGACGCCCCGCCAGGAGAAGGGCAGCCGGGTCGGGGTGGTCGGTCCGGGCTGTCCCGGTTCCGAGGGAAGCAGCAGCGGAGCGTGCACGGCGGCGTCGAGCAGTGCGGGATGGACCGCGTACCGGTGTGCCTCTGCTATGGCGTCGTCGGGGAGACGTACGTCGGCGAGCAGGTCGTCTCCCTGCCGCCACATGGCCCGCACGCAGCGGAACGCCGGGCCGTAGGCGTAGCCCGCGCTCGCCGTCCGGTCGTAGGCCCCCGTCAGGTCGACCGGCACGGCGTCCGAGGGCGGCCAGGACTCCTGTGAGCCGCGGGTCGGGCCGGGGTCGGTGGCGGCCGGTCCCAGCCGGCCGGTGGCGTGACGGGTCCACGTGCCGGCCGGACCGGAGTCCTCGGGGCGCGCGTGGATGTCGACGGTCCGGCGGCCGGACGGGTCCGGCTCGCCCAGCGCCACCTGCACCTCGACGCGCCGGCCGGAGCCGGGCAGCTGGAGGGGGAGCAGCAGTGTCAGCTCCTCAAGGACCTCCAGCCGGCAGATTCCGCCGGTGTGGAGGGCCATGTCGGCGAGGGCGGCGGCGGGGACCAGCAGGCGTCCGCCGACCACGTGGTCGCGCAGCCAGGGCTGCTCGGCCTCCGACAGGTGGCCGGTGCTCAGCAGCCGGCCGGTGTCCGGGAGGCTCGTCGTCGAGGTCAGCACCGGATGGCCGGAGGCGGTGCGTGCGGCCGTCGGTGCCGCGGTCGGTGTGGTGCGGGGCGGCTCGGCCAGCCAGTAGCGTTCCCGTTGGAAGGGGTAGGTGGGCAGGTCCACGCGCTGGGCGCGCCGGTCGGTGTGTCCCCGGTGCACGGCCTCCCAGTCGACCGCCGTGCCGTGCACATGGAGTCGGGCCAGTGCCGCCAGGACAGCGTCGGGCTCCGGGTGGCCGGCCCGCACCGTCGGGGTGAACACCAGGTCCTCGGGGGTCTCGACCGTCGTGATCGCGGCCGAGGTGAGATGCGCGCCGGGTCCCAACTCGGCGAAGGCGGTCACCCTCGCTGCGCGCACCAGATGGCGTACGACGTCGGCGAAGCGCACGGTTTCGCGGGCGTGACGGACCCAGTAGGCCGCCGAGCGCAGGTCGTCTCCGGTGGCCTGTCGCCCGGTCAGTGCCGAGGCGAGAGGGATGCGGGGCGCACGGTAGGTGGCCCGTGAAGCGGCTCGGGCGAACTCCACGAGCGCTGGTTCGACCAGCGGCGAGTGGAAGGCGTGACTGGTACGCAGGCGTACGGTGCGACGCCCGCGGGCCTCGAAACGTGCGGCCACCGCTGTGACTGCTTCCTCGGCCCCCGAGACGACGACCGACCGTGGGCCGTTCACCGCCGCGACCGCCACGGCCCCGGCCGACGCGGGTGTCTCCGCCAGTACGGTCGTCACCTCCTGCTCGGTGGCGTCCAGCGAGACCATGGCACCGCCCGCGGGGAGTCGCTGCATCAACCTCCCTCGGGCGGCGACCAGTTCGACGGCGTCTCGTTCCGAGAGGATCCCGGCTGCATGCGCCGCGGCCAGCTCGCCGACGGAGTGTCCGGCGAGGAAGTCCGGTCGCACTCCCCAGGATTCGAGCAGCCGGAACAGGGCGACCTCGAACGCGAACAGGCCGGCCTGGGCGACGTCGGTCCTGCTGCCCGCGTCGGCAGCCGCGGTTCCCGGGCCGTGCCACAGAGCCTCGCGCAGGGGCCGGTCCCCCACGCCGACGGAGTCGAACCGGCCGCACAGGGCGTCGAAGGCGTCGCCGAACACGGGGAACGCGGTGTGCAACTCCCTGCCCAGGCCCGCCCATCCGGCGCCCTGGCCGGTGAAGAGCAGCGCCAGCCGTCCGCCGGTCCGAACCGGGGGCGGCGCGACTGCCGTCCCGTCAACCGAGAGCCGGTCCAGTTCACTCAGCAAGGCGGCACGGTCCTGGGCGGGCACCGCCGCCCGGTACCGGAACGCGGCGCGCGAGACCGCCGACGAGAACGCCACGTCCCGGAGCGGCAGTTCGGGCCGCTCCCTGAGCAGTGCCGCCGTACGCCGTGCCTGGGCACGCAGCGCTTCGGCACTCGCGCCGGACAGCAGGACCGGCATGCGCGGGGTGGCGGCCTCCCCCGCCTCGGCACTCCCAGGGCTCGCGCCGGACAGCAGGACCGGCATGCGCGGGGTGGCAGCCTCCCCCGCCTCGGCACTCCCGAGGGCGGAGCTCTCCGGCTCAAGGGCCGCTTCTTCCAGGATCACGTGGGCGTTGGTTCCGCCGATGCCGAAGGCGGACACCGCGGCGCGGCGGGGGCTCCCGGGTGCGGGGCGCCACTGCTGCTCCCGCGTCAGCAGCCGCATGGCGCCCGAGGACCAGTCGACGCCGGGTGACGGCTCATCGGCGTGCAGGGTGCGCGGCAGGAGGCCGTGCCGCATCGCCAGCACGGTCTTGATGACCCCGGCGACACCGGCCGCGGCCTGGGTGTGTCCGATGTTGGACTTCAGCGATCCCAGCCACAGCGGCCGCTCGGCCGGGCGGTCCTGTCCGTACACCGCAAGGAGCGCCCGGGCTTCGATGGGGTCGCCGAGCGGGGTGCCGGTGCCGTGGGCCTCCACGGCGTCGATGTCGGCCGGGGTGAGTCCGGCGGCGGCCAGGGCGTCGGCGATCACCCGCTCCTGGGCGGGGCCGCTGGGCGCGGTCAGGCCGTTGGACGCGCCGTCGCCGTTGACCGCGGAGCCGCGCAGGACGGCCAGCACCGGATGGCCGTTACGCCGGGCGTCGGCGAGCCGCTCCAGCAGGACCAGCCCCACGCCCTCGCCCCAGGCCGTCCCGTCGGCCGCGGCCGAGAAGGGCTTGCACCGCCCGTCGGGCGCCAGGCCGCGCAGCCCGCTGAACGCGACGAACGGCACCGGGCTGGCCATGACGGTGGCTCCGCCGGCCACGGCCAGCGAGCACTGGCCCGAGCGCAGCGCCCGCGCCGCCCAGTCCATCGCCACCAGCGAGGAGGAGCAGGCGGTGTCCACCGTGACCGCGGGTCCCTCCAGACCCAGGGTGTAGGCGATGCGCCCGGAGGCCACACTGCCCGCGGAGCCGAGCGCGAGGTGCGCCTCGTACGCGTGGCCTCCGCGGTGCAGCAGACGGCCGCCGTAGTCGCCGTGCATCACGCCGACGAAGACTCCGGTGTCGCTTCCGCGCAGTGCGCCGGGGGCGAGGCCCGCCCGCTCCACGACCTCCCAGGCGGTCTCCAGCAGCAGCCTCTGCTGCGGGTCGGTGGCCAGCGCCTCGCGGGGCGACATGCCGAAGAAGGCCGCGTCGAAGTCGGCGGCCCGGCGCAGGAAGCCGCCGCGGCGGGTGACCGAGGTGCCCGCCCGGTCCGGATCGGGGTCGAACAGCCCGGCCAGATCCCAGCCCCGGTCGGCAGGGAACGCGGACGTGGCGTCCGTGCCGTCGGCGAGCAGTCGCCACAGCTCTTCCGGTGAGGAGGCGTCGTCCACGAGTCCCGGATAGCGGCAGGCCATGGCGACGACGGCCACCGGTTCGTCGGGGGCCGGCGTGACGCCGGGTGTGCCGGGCCTGGCCCTGCGTGCCGCCGCGGGCGGTGCGCCGAGCAGTGCGTCGTGCAGGAACTCGGCCACGGCGTGCGGCGACGGGCGGTCGAACACCAGGGTCGCGGGCAGGTCCAGGCCGGTGACCGCTTCGAGCCGGTCCCGCAGCAGCACACCCTGGAGCGAGCTGACTCCCAGATCGGTGAAGGCCTGCTCCGGCTCCGGTTCGGTGTCCTCGTCACCGCACAGTTCGGCCGTGGCGTCCATGACGAGGCTCAGCACCGCGTGGCGCCGCTCCGGGGCGGGCAGCGCCTGCAGGCGATCCCGCAGCCCGGCGGAGGCGTCCCGCCTCTCGGCTGCCAGTGTCTCGGCCAACTGTGCGGCCAGGACCGTGCGTCGGACCTTGCCGGAGGCGGTACGGGGTACGGTTCCGCTCAGCCGGAACTCGTCCGGCACCTTGAACGCGGACAGCCGCTCCCGGCACGCGGTCCGCAGCCGGGCGAGGTCGGTGCCGTCCGGTCCCGCGACGACCAAGGCCACCGGGACCTCCCCCAGTACGTCGTGCGGCCTGCCGACGACCGCCGCGTCCGCGACACCGCGACAGGCCAGCAGGACCTGCTCCACCTCGACCGGGTTGACGTTCTGCCCGCCGCGGATGATCAGGTCGCCCACCCGGCCGGTGACCCGAAGTCCGCCGTCCGGCTCACGGCGGCCGAGGTCACCGGTGCGGTACCAGCCGTCTCGAAAGACCTGCGCCGTACTGTCGGGGCGGTTGTGGTAACCGATCATCAGACTGGGGCCGCGCACCCAGATCTCGCCCTCGTCGCCGTCCGCGGCCTCATGTCCGGAGACCGGGTCGGACACCCGGACCTCGACTCCGGGCACCGGCCGCGGCGTACGCTCCGGCCCCGGCACGTCGAGCCGGTCGACCGCGATCTTGCCGCAGGTCTCGGTGGCGCCGTAGCCGTCCAACAGCGGCGCCCCCAGCAACTCCTCGACGGAGGCGCGCAGTTCCGCGGGGCACGGGGCTCCGGCGGTGACGCACAGCCGCAGCCCGCCCGGTGCCCGTGGTGCGTCGCGCAGGGCGCTCACCAGCAGGTGGTAGGTGGCCGGCACCCCGGCCACCATCGTGAACGGGCCCTGCAACGGCTGCCGTTCGAGTGCCTCCACGACGTCCACGCCCCTGTCCAGGAGGTAGGCGCTCGCGCCCGTGGCGACCACCCCGAGGACGCACAGCGAGTACGCGTAGGCGTGATGCATCGGCAGTGGCCACAGCACCCGGTCCTGGTCGGACATTCCGAACAGGGGTGCATAGGCGGCGGCCGTCGACCACAGCCCGGCCCGCTGGCTCGTCACCACACCCTTGCGCGCGCCGGTGGTGCCTGAGGTGTAGAGGATCCACGCCGGTTCGTCGAGGCCGAGACCGTCGTACGGCGGACGGCCGGCATCGGTCCCGGCGAGTTCCTCGTACGACACCGCGCCCGCAAGAACGCCGGACGGCGGCGCCTGTGCACCGACGACCACCGCCACCCGCAGGGGCGGCCGCCCGGCCGTCACCCGCGCCAGCCGCTCCAGCAGCGACGCCTCGACCACGACCGCCACCGCGCCGCTGTCGCCGAGGACATGGGCCATCTCGTCGTCGGTCGCGCCGGGATCGATCGGTACGCCGACGACCCCCGCACGCACCGCGGCCAGGCAGCTCTCCACCGTCTCCACGCGGTTGGACAGGCAGAACACCACCCGGTCCCCGCGCCGCACGCCCAGCCGTGCCAGGTGTCCCGCGATCCGGGCCGTCCGCTGATCCAGCTGCGCCCAGGTCACCCCCCGCCGCACGTCCCGGAAGGCGGTCCTCTCCCCCGCGTGTACCGCATGCGCCCGGAGCACTTCGGCCAACGGACGAACCAGTTCCCCGCGAACCCCCGCCATTTCCACCCCTGTTGTGCGTCTGCCCCCCGGTCGACTATAGGCGGTCCCAGGGTGCCTCGAACGCCCAGCTGGTGTCCTCGGTAAAGGCGGCCGGGGTGTCCCAGCTGTGCGTGCCGCCCGACTGGGCCAGCCACAGCTCGGCGTTGATGTGCCGAAGGTACATTCCCGGGAAGTCGGACACCACGAGCCGGATGCCTCCGCTGCCCCGGACCGGGCACCAGGTCGCGTCCTCCCGGTACCCGACCGAGTCGTCACCGCCCTCGCGGCGGACGCGGAAGTCGCGGTGGCGCAGGTACTCGCCCGGGTAGTGGCGCGATGCGAAGGAGTAGCAGAGCTTGTTCGCCAGGCCCGGCTCCACCTTCCACGTGGCGCCCTGCTTCAGCACGTCGCTGCCGGACGCGTCGACCACCTCCTCCCCCCGGCACACACACCTGCCCGGGCACGCATTCAGCTGTCTCCACGCTCGCACCACTGCTCCCGCCACGCGCGCCGAGACGGGCGGACACGGCACTCGAACGGCGGCAGATCGTGATGGAAAGCATCGCGGTATGACATGGGCCCTGCCGGAACCGATGCTCGCCGCTCCCGTGCCCGACCCGGCTCTGCTGTCAGAATGGGCCGGCGAGCCCAAGTTTTGAACAGCGTCTACATGAGCCCGTTGTCCGCACGCTGGGCAGCAATGCAGTGCTTACTTCGCAGACGATGTCCGCAGTCTGTCCCGCTGGCGGCGGGCAGCGCTCAACTCATCGACGTACGCCTTGGGCAAGTCGGAGTGGAGGCTCGCAAAGAGGGCTACCGCCTCTTCCATAACCACGAGCGCCTCGCGACGCTGCCCCATGTTCTCCAACCGGGTCCCGAGACTATCGAGTGCTCTAGCGTATTCCGGGGTGTGCGCGTCGGGGTCGGCCGCCACCAACTGCCGGTACAGGGCCACTGCCTCCTTGGCGGCAGCGAGCGCCTCGCGACGCTGCCCCGCCTCATCTAGCTGGATCCCGAGAGCCTGGAGCGTTCCCGCCAGGTCGGGGGTGTGCGCGTCAGGATCGGCCGCCACCAGCTCCCGGAACAGGGCCACTGCCTCCTCTGCGGCCGCGAGCGCCTCCCGATGCTGCGCCACCTCACCCAACCGGACCCCGAGACTCTGGAGTGTTCCGGCCAGGTTGCGGGTGTGAGCATCCGGATCGGCAGTCACCAATTGCCGTAACAGGGCCACTGCCTCCTTGATGGCCGCGAGCGCCTCGCGATACCGCGCGACCTCACCCAACTCGACACCGAGAGTCTGGACAGCTGCGGCGAGGTCGGGGGTGTGGGCGTCTGGATCGGCCGCCATCAGCTCCCGGAACAGGGCCACTGCCTCCTCTGCGGCCGCGAGCGCCTCCCGACGCCGCCCCACCTCACCCAACCGGATCCCAAGATTCTGGAGTGCTCTGGCGAGACCGGGGGTGTGGGCGTCTGGATCGGCCGCCACCAACTGCCGGAACAGGACTACTGCCTCCTTGGCGGCCGCGGGCGCCTCCCGATACCGCCCCGCATGGCTTAGCCGGCTCCCGAGGCTCTGGAGAGCCCCAGCGAGCTCGGGGGTGCGGGCGCCGGGATCGGCCGCCACCAACTGCCGGTACAGGGCCACTGCCTCCTCTGCGGCCGCGAGCGCCTCCCGACGCCGCCCCACCTCA